>JAKZXP010000107.1:0-10831 GCA_047514915.1 Terriglobia bacterium | reverse complement strand
TTCTCACCTCGGGCGACAAGCGCGAGGAAGCCAACCTGCTGGAAGAGGAGAGCATCACCAACACCCTGATCCGGCTGCTGAAAACAGGCACCAAGAATGTCTGCTTCGTCGAGGGGCACGGCGAGCACGGCGTGGACGACCCTGAGCGAGGAGGCTTCAGCGGCGCCAAGGAGGCCCTGGAGAACTCCCGCTATGCCGTCAAATCCATCTCGCTGCTTCGCCAGGCAAAGGTGCCCGAGGACTGCTCGGTGGTAGTGGTGGCCGGACCGGAAACCGAGTACCTGGAACCCGAGGTCGAGGCGCTGCGTAGCTTTGTCGAGGATGGGGGGCGCGCCCTGTTCATGCTGGGTCCCGGCGGTTCGGAGAAGCTAGTGGAATTGCTGGCCGGCTGGAACGTGGAGCTGAAGAAAGACCTGGTGATTGACCTGAACCCGCTGAATCAGCTCTACGGCGCCGACGCCACCATGCCCATCATCAGCGAGTACAAGTCGCACACCATCACTCGTGAGCTGAGCCGCACGGCGACGCTGATACCGTTTGCCCGCAGCGTGCAGGCCGGCGAAGACTACGAGACGGGAATCACGGTCGAGACCCTGTTTGAAACCTCGGAGGAAAGCTGGGCCACCCGGTTCAATCCAGGAATGGAAACGATCACCTTGCAGCGCGAGCAAGCAACCGAGGGTCCGATTCCTCTGGCGGTAGCCGGAACGCTGAGCAAGGACGAAGGGGGCAATGGGGAAACTGCCGAAGGCGAGGATAGCAGCGAGAAGAAGGAAGGGCGCTTTGTGGTCGTCGGCAGCTCGCGCTTCCCGGCCAACGCTTACCTGGGGTTCAACGCCAACCGCGATCTGTTCGTCAACATCGCCAACTGGCTTTCCTCCGACGAAGACCTGATTTCGGTGCGGCCTAAGTCGCCGGAAGATCGCCGGGTCGACCTGTCTGCAGGCCAGATGCGCTGGGTCTTCTACCTGAGCGTGGTGGGGCTGCCGCTGCTGATGGTAGCCAGCGGCGTGGCGGTGTGGTGGAGGCGCAGGTACTCGTGAAGCTGCGGGGTCTGATCATCGCGACCGTCCTGCTGGCCGGCCTGGCGGGGAGCCTCTATTTCCTCGATCGTGGCCAGGACGGCGACGAGGGTTCCGAAGAAGACAAGCTGTTTGCCGTCAACTCCGAAGAAATCCAGCAAATCACGCTCCGGCCTGCCGGCGGGGAGGCTTTAGAGCTCCAGCGGGACGGCGAGACATGGAAGATTGTCGAACCCCGTGAGGTCGTGGCAGACGATTCCGTCGTTTCCAGCATGCTCGGGACTCTCAGTGGGCTTGAGGCCAGCGACACCATCGAGGAGCAGCCGGCGTCGCTGGAGGATTACGGCCTGGAAGCGCCCCAGGTGACGGTGGAGTTCCTCACCAAGTCGGGCGGCACGCAAACGCTTCTGCTGGGCGACAACACGCCGACCGGCGGCTCCGTCTACGCCAAGACCAAGGACCAGCCGCGGGTCGTGACGGTGCCCAGCAACGTCAGGAGCGACTTCAGCAAGAACCTGTTCGACCTGCGCGAAAAGAATGTACTGAAATTTGACACTACCAGCGCCAGCCACGCCTGGCTCCGGAACAAGTCCGGCAAGCTTGAGCTGGCCAAGGTGAGGGGAAATTGGCGATTGATGGTCCCAGTGGAGGCCCGCGCCGACCAGTTCGCCGCCAATGACCTCCTGCGCCAGGTGGCCAACGCCGAGATGCAAGCGGTGGAGGCTGAGGATGGAACGGGCAAGCAACGCCGGTTCGGCCTGGCCTCACCGGAGATCATTTTTCGCGTGCAGGACTCGAGCGGCGAGCACGAGCTGCACGTGAGCGGGGAGAAATCGGGCACACGCTACGCCCGCAGCCCTGGCCGCGCCACCCTGTTCACGGTGGAATCCCGTCTGGCCACCCAATTGGCAAAGGATTATTCGGAGCTGCGTAATAAGGACGTCTTCGACATGGACACCTGGAGCGTATCCCACCTGGAAGCTACCACTCCGGAAGGCAGCCTGGTGTTGGACAAGGAGGACGAGCAGTGGAAGGGTAGCGGCTCCAACAAAGCGCCCGAAGCATCTGACGTTACTGACCTGCTCAGTAAATTGAAGGCACTGCAGGCTACCTCATTCCTGGGGGCAGTCGGCCTGGGGGCAGCCGGGCTCGCCAACTATGGCCTGGACCAACCGGTGCTGCGCGTCCACGCCGTCTGGGCGGACAAGAGACTGGAAGAGACGGTCGAAGTGGGCCAGGCCGGTGACAAAGCCTACGCCCGCCGCGAGGAGGAACCGGCGATCTACGAAGTGGAGGCCGAGGCCCTGAAATCCGCCCGCGAAGCCGTGAACAAGCTGAAGTAGCAAGTGCCAGGTGTCCGCAGACCAAGACCTGACATCAGAAAGCTGTTATGTTGGCGCGCCTTTACCGCGTGCACGGAAGCGTGCAAGGCGTCGGGTTCCGCTGGTTTGTCGAGCGGGCGGCCGATCAGCTGGCCCTGCCCGGTTACGTCAAGAACCTCTACGACGGGACGGTGGAAGTGTACGCTATCGGCAGCGAAGAGCAGCTCGGCGAGCTGCGGCAACATCTGGAACGCGGTCCCCGGGGCGCGCGCGTAACCCGGGTGGAGGAAAGCCCGGCGCCATTGCGCCCCTATCGCAATTTTCGCATTGAATTCTAAGGAGACAGCATGCAGCCCAAGTCGGCAGTGAATACAGGGTCGCCGGCAGTAAATACCGGGTCGTTAGAAGAGCTGAAGCAGCTGATCCGCGAAGTTCCGGATTGGCCCAAGCCCGGCATCTTGTTCTACGATCTCACCACCCTGCTGAGGGACCCGGCGGGGCTGCGCCGGGTCCTCGACGCGCTGACGGCGCCCTACCAGGGACAGAAAATTGAACAAGTGCTGGCGGTCGAGGCACGCGGCTTTATCTTCGCCGCGGCTGTCGCTGACCGCCTGGGTGCCGGCTTTGTTCCCGTGCGCAAGCCCAAGAAGCTGCCAGCTGCGACCACCAGCGTCACCTACGAGCTGGAGTATGGAAAAGATACGCTGGAGATCCACAAAGACGCCGTCACCGCCGGCCAGCGCGTGCTGATCGTGGACGACCTGCTGGCCACCGGCGGAACGGCCGCCGCCTGCGCGCAACTGGCCCGCTCGCTGGGCGCCGAGATCGCCGGCCTGGCGTTTGTGGTGGAGCTGCTTTTCCTGAACGGCCGCAAGAAACTGGAAGGCTACCCCGTCCTTAGCCTCCTGCAGTATGAATCGTAGTGCTTCCGTGTCAGAGGTTCGTTGAGTAAAGCTGGGATATTTGTGAATCCGCAGATTGCGCAGATTATCGCAGAGGAAAGACACTTCCACCCCATTCTTGATTGATGTTACGGGAGAATCTGCGGCATCTGCGTAATCTGCGGATTCTTCCTTTTACGGGGTTTCGGCGACCGGGACCGGGCTGCCGTAGACTTCCGCTAGGACTTGGGCAGCGCCGTCGCGAAGCAGTTGCTGCGCAAGCCGCGCGCCGAGTTCTTCTGGGTCATTGCTTTCGCCGGCAGCGCGGAACAGGCGGCTACCATCGGGAGAAGCCACTACGCTACGCAGTAGCAGGCGGCCGTCGGGTTGCAGCCGCGCGAAACCGCCGAAGGGCACCTGGCAGCCGCCGCCCAAGCCGGCCAGCAGGGCGCGTTCGGCTGTCGTTTCCAGCCGAGCGGCACGGTCGTCGAGCCGGGCCAGAGCGTCCAAGGTAGCTGCATCGTCGGCGCGCGCTTCGATGCCCAAGGCCCCCTGCCCGATGGCCGGGCACATCACCTACGGCTCCAGGTATTCGGTGATGCGAGCCTCCCAGCCAAGACGTCGCAGGCCGGCAGCAGCCAGCACCAGCGCGGCAAACTGGCCTTCCTCCAGCTTGCGCAGCCGCGTATCGAGGTTGCCACGCACGGGCTCGACCTCCAGGTCGGACTTCGCGTGGCGCAACTGCGCCGCGCGGCGCAGACTGCCGGTGCCCACCCGCGTGCCAGCCGGCAAGTCGGCTAAGCGACGTCCATCGCGCGAAACCAGCACGTCGCGCGGGTCCTCGCGACGGGGAACGGCCGCCAGCCGCAGTCCCGCCGGCAGTTCCGTCGGCAGGTCTTTCAGGCTGTGAACGGCCAAGTCCACCCGGCCGGCCAGTAGCGCTTCTTCGATTTCCTTGGTGAACAGGCCCTTGGTGCCGACCTTCGCCAGCGGCACGTCGGTGATGCGATCCCCGGTGGTTTTTATGATTTCGATATCGGCCGCGCGGCCGTGGCGCGCCAGTTCATCTCTGATCCACTGTGCCTGCCACAACGCAAGGCGGGAGCCGCGGCTGCCGATCACCAGGCGGGGAGTACTCATTTCAGGTTGAAGACTTTTCGCACGATGTCCACGATCCGGAGACTATCGGGTTGCTGGGCCGCGGATTTCAACTGGGTCATTGGCTCGTGCAGGATCTTGTTAATGATGCCGCGGGTCAGCGCATCCAACGCCTGCTCCTGCTCTGGGGACAGCGGCCCCAGCTTGCCGCGCAACCGTTCCACCTCCCCGCGCCGGATTTCTTCCAGACGCGCCTGCAAGGAAACGATGGTGGGCACGACCTCCAGGGACCTGACGTAGGCTAGGAAGCGGTCTACCTCGTGCTCAATCAGTTCCTCGCCGCGCTCGGCTTCGCGCTGGCGCCCCCGCCGGTTGGATTCGACCACCTGTTCCAGGTCATCAATGTCGTAGAGGAAGATGTTGTCAATCTTGTTCAGTTCCGGATCAATATCACGTGGCACCGCGATGTCGATGAAGAACATCGGCCGGTTCCTGCGCTTGGCCATCAGGCGCGGGCCGTCGCTCTTGTTTAAGATGAAATGGGGCGCCGCAGTGGAACTGATCACGATATCGGCCTGGGACATCGTCTCGAACAGCTCTTCGAAGGGCACGGCCCGGCCTCCCAACAGCGCCGCCAGCTCGACCGCCCGGTCGAAACTGCGGTTGGTGAGGAACAGGGTGGCAGCTCCGCTGCTCATCAGGTGCCGGGCGGCCAGTTCCGACATCTCGCCAGCGCCAATCACCAGCACGGTCTTGGCTTCCAGCGAGCCGAAGATCTTGCGGGCCAGCTCCACGGCTGCATAGCTGATCGAGACAGCAGACTGCCCGATCCCGGTCTCGTGGCGAATCTTCTTAGCCACGTTTAAGGCGCGGCTCATCACTTCTTCCAGCAGGCCGGAGGCCGTACCGGCTGCGTGTGCCGCTGCATAGGCGCTCTTAACCTGACCCAGAATCTGTGGCTCACCAACCACCATCGAGTCCAGGCTGGCGGTAACGCGGAACAGGTGGCGGATCGCCTCCCGCTCTCGGTAGTGGTAGAGGTAGGGGTGGATGCTGGCGAAGGGCAGACCGTGGTAGTCGGCCAGGAAGCAGTGCAGCGAGTGCTCCAGCTCGGAGGAGGGTTCCCCACGGGCAAACACCTCCACACGGTTGCAGGTGGAAAGGATCAGGCCCTCGCGCACGCTGCCGTAATTCCGCAGAGCCTCCAATGCCCGGGGCAGTGCTGGCTCCGGGATGGCCAGCCGTTCCCGAATCTCCACCGGCGCCGTCTTGTGGCTGAGCCCGACCAGGGTAAAGTTCATGGTATTACCGGAATGAGTGCAGTCCGCTCTCGGCGCTCCAGGTCACCACGGTGGCCAGAAAGCCTGCGATGGCGAAGTAGGCTGCCTTGCGCCCGCGCCAACCGGCCGTCCAGCGCGTGAAAATCAGGGCCAGGTAGATCAACCAAGTGACAAAGGACAGCGTCACCTTGGGGTCTAGCTGCCAGCCGCTACCCCATTCGCCGGCGGCCCAGAGCGCTCCGCTAACGATCCCCAGCGTCATGAAGGGGAAGCCCAGCGCCAGGGTCTTGTGGCCCAGGTCATCCAGTTGCTCCAGCGGCGGCAGGCGCTGGGACAGGGCCCGCGGCTTCTTGGATTTCAGTTCGCGCTCCTGCAGCAAGTACATCAGCCCGGCCACAAAGGTCACGAACAGAAGCGCATAGCCGGCAAACAGCAGCAGGACATGCACATATAGCCAGCCGCTGCGCAACACCGGGTTCTCCAGCCTCGGCGAGCTGACTAGCGTAGCTGAAAGCGTCAGCATGAACACGAGCGGGAACGTGAACACACTCAAGGCCTCGAATCGGTAACGCCAGTACGCCAGAAGGAACGCGCAGGTGATGGAGAAGGCCAGCAAGGAGACCGACTGGTGAAAGTTGGTCGCTGGGAAATGCCCGATCGCCGCGGCCTCTTCCACCAGGGAAACCAGGTGGAAGACGGCGCCAAGCAAGATGGCGCCCAGCGCAAAGCGGAACAGCTTGGCCCGGCGAGTCAAGACAGTCAGCAGCGCATGCGCCAGACCCAGCGAGTACAGCACCAGAGATACACGCAGCCAGAACAAGCTCATCGGTAAGGCTCCCGGGCGACCTTAATTATAGTCCAGGGCGCGGACGGCAGGTTCGGCTCCCCAGGCTGGCGGTCGCCAGGCCAGGGCGGCAACTTCACGCCGTCGGCTTGTGAGCCTGGGAGATTGACCTGGGGATCTAGCAGGATGATGCTGAAAAACCCCTGCACAGACTGAAGTCTGTGCCACCGCCAGCTCGCAAGTTGCTGAAAAGTGGCACAGGCTTCAACCTGTGTGGTTCCTTCGAACACCTTTGATTGGAGTTTTTCAGTACCCTGCTAGTGTTGTGTCCCGGAAATTCGCTACAAAAGTTCATGACCACTCGCTCACGCTCGTGGCTCGGAAGCGCGTTGAAAATACAGAGCCGCGCGCGTCAGCAAGCGGTCCCACAAGCACACAAACATATGCAACCTATTTCCGGGACACAACACTAGGACCCGGCTACAGCTTCAGCAGTTCTCGCAGGCGTTTGGTCTGGGCTCGGCTGACTGGAATCTCGGTCTGCTTGCGGTCGTCCATCCGCAGCATGTAGCTGCTCTTGAACCAGGGCACGACCTCTTTGATTCTGTTGATGTTGACCAGGTAGGAGCGGTGCACCCGCCAGAAGATGTTGGGATCCAGCGCCTCCTGCAAGTCTTCGATCGTGCGGTAGTTGGAGAAGCCTTCCAGGTTTTGAGTCACCACCGTGATCAGGCCATCCTCGATGGTGGTGTAAATGACCGCGCTGGAGTCGACCAGAAATAGCCGGTTTTGCGCCTTCACCAGCAACTTGGTCGGCTGAGGGGTGCGAGCTTGAACGCTTTGCAACAAGGCCTGGAGCCGTTCGGCCGGGGCCGCCTGGGTTTCCAGGCGTGACCGGGCGCGTTCGACCGCGCGGGCCAGGCGCGTTTTGTCGAAAGGCTTCAGCAGATAGTCCACCGCGTTGACTTCAAACGCCTGCACGGCGTACTGGTCGAAGGCGGTCGCAAAGATAATATGCGGGAGTTTCACTTTCTTGGCGATCAGCTCCTTAATGACGCCGAAGCCGTCCAGACCGGGCATTTGCACGTCGAGAAACAGCACGTCCGGCTCGTATTCCCGAATCAGCTTGACGGCCTCCAGCCCGTTCTGCCCCTGGGCCACCACCTCAATTTCCGGGTGCGCTTTGAGCAGGTAAGCCAGTTCTTCGCGTGCCAGTTGCTCGTCGTCGACGACCACGGTGGGGATGGTCAAGGGGGGTGCGCTCTTTTCCGTGCGCACGGGATTTTTCATGTGCAGGCCCTCCCGGAGCCGCCAAAGCGGGTGATGGAAGCTAAAAGTATACTGGCAAAGGGAAAACCCGCACAAGGCAGGAAAATGGGCTCGAATCGGCCCGTATCGAAAATGAAACTTCGGGGCCTGAATCCTGTTTACCAGCAGGGCGGAAGGGCCTATTCTGGTTCGAGCCTACCGGCGAAGTGCAGCAGTACGCTGCATGGAGAGCAGGCACGCTTGAGGAGGTTCCAAAAAATGGCACAAGCAGGTTTCCGGCTTCTGTGCCTGTGTCTTGTTGTCTTGCTGAGTTCGCCGATGGTTCTGGCGCAGGTCACGCCTACCTTGAGCTGCAGAGCCGAGCCGGCCAAGGTTTATTTCGGCGCGCCCATAACGCTGAGCTCCGCGGCCTCTACGACCAGCAGCGGCACGCTGACCTCCGTCTGGGGTACCACCGCCGGGCGCATCCAGGGCAGCGGGCCCACGGTGAAGCTCGATACCACGGGCGTGGCGCCGGGCACTTACACGGCCACAGTGCGCGCCGACGATGGGCGGGGCGGCTTCGCCGACTGCACGGTTCAGATCACGGTGGAGGCGCCTCCTCCTCCTAAGCCGCCTATCATCACCTGCTCGGGCGACAAGACCTCGGTCAACACAGGGGAAGTGGTGAACTTGCAGGCCACCGCCTCCAGCCCCGACAACCGTCCGCTGAGCTACGACTGGACAGTGATGGACGGGCAGATTGGAGGTAGCGGCGCCGCGGTCCGCTGGGACACCAGTGGTTTGCCGACTGGGACTTACACCGCGACGGTGCGAGTCAGCGACGACCGCGGGCTGAGCGCCGACTGCACGGTTACCGTCGATGTCCAGGAGCCGCCGCCGCCGCCCGAGCCTGCCATGCTGAATGAGTGCGCCTTCGGGGGGAATTCGCCGCGGGTGGACAACGTTTGCAAAGCCATCCTGGACGACGCGGCCCTGCGCCTGCAAAGCGAGCCAGGGAGTCAGGCGGTGCTGGTCGGCGACCAGACCTCTCAGGAGAAGCAACGCAATTTGGCCGCACAGCGAGCCAGCAACGTCAAGGTCTACCTGGTGACCGAGAAGGGCATTGCCGCTGCCCGGATCCAGGTGCGCGTCAGTACCGAAGACGCCGCCAAGGTGCAAATCTGGGTGGTGCCGCAGGGCGCCAGCTTGGCCGATGTGCCCGGGAAGGCGGCGCCGGAGCAACCTACAAAGAAGCGCCGGCGCAGGTAGGGCCCACCCGCCAGTCCCACGACGAATGCTGATGGCACAGCCACGGTGGGGGTGGCCCCTCGCCGTGGCGGGTGCCGCTCGCCCCGGTTCTGTTATATATACTCGTTTCAGAGGTCCGCGTTGCGATCCCCCGCTGCCTGTTTGGTGTTGCTAGTGCTGTTGTTGCCGGCCTCCGGGGCGGCCCAATGGCGACATATTGGTCCTTACGGTGGCGACGTGCGCACGCTGGCCGCCGACCCCGCCGATTTCTCGCGGCTCTTCCTGGGAACCAGCAATGGACAAATCTACGCGTCCACCAACGCCGGGCGCTCCTGGGTCTGGTGGTCTCAGGTCGCACCCCGTGCGGGCTACGTGGTGGACGACATCCTGGTGGATGCCGCCGACCCGAAGGTGATGTATGTGGGCGCATGGCGGGCTCGGGTCAACGGCGGTGGGGGCGTGTTCAAGAGTACCGACAGGGGCCGCTCCTGGCGCGCGCTGAGCGACATGGCTGGCCAAACTGTGCGCGCTGTAGCCCAGGCCCGCCATCAGCCGCGACTGCTGGTGGCCGGAACCTTGGACGGCGTCTTTCGCAGCGAGAACGCCGGCCAGTCCTGGGAGCGCATTTCACCTCTCTATCATCAGGAAATCCGCAACATTGAGTCGCTGGCGCTGGATCCGAATGACCCACAGGTGATCTACGCCGGCACCTGGCACCTGCCCTGGAAAACCACCGACGGCGGCCGGATCTGGCGCTCGATTAAAACCGGCATCATTGACGATTCGGATATCTTCAGCATCATGGTCGACTGGAGTAATCACCGCAGGGTGTTTGCTTCAGCCTGTTCGGGCATCTACCGGACGGATTCGGCCGGCGCGGCGTGGCGGAAGATCCAGGGCATTCCCTATTCAGCGCGCCGGACCCGCGTGCTGCGGCAGGATCCGAGAAACCCGGCGGTGCTCTATGCCGGCACCACCGAAGGCTTGTGGAAGACCGAGTCGGGAGGGCGCGGCTGGCAGCGTATGACTTCCTCCCGCCTGGCGATCAACGACATCCTGGTTGACCCTCGCGACCCTGCTCACCTGTTGCTGGGCACCGAGCGCGCCGGGGTGCTGGAATCCTTCGATAGCGGGAAGACCTTTCGCGCTTCCAACCAGGGGTTCTCCCACAGACGCGTCTCGGCGGCCGCCTTCGATCCGGCCAGTGGGCGGCTGTACGCGGCCGTGGTCCACGACCGGCAATATGGCGGTGTCTTCTTTAGCGAGGACGGAGACCGCTGGCAGCAGCTTCAGGCCGGGCTGGAAGAGCGGGACGTCTCAGCGCTGGTGTACACCCGCACGGCGGAAGGCGGGCGGCTGCTGGCCGGGCTGCCAAACGGCGTTGCGGCGCTCGACCCGGCGGCCAACCTGTGGGCACCCCTAGGGCGTGTGGTGGCGGATTGGCGACCACCTCCCACCCGCCGCGACCGGACAGGCCCGTCGGCCGCGCGTGAACTTGCCGCTGAAGGCTGCCGTCCATGATTTCTTTCAGGGCGCGCCCGGCCAGCCCCTCTACATGGCGAGCAGCGCCGGCGTGTTTAAATCCACCGATGCGGGAAGCACCTGGGAGGCTGTCTCCCCCAAGTTCATCGCCACCGCCATCGCCGCCGAAGGCGACTTCCTCGTGGCCGGCACGCAAACCGGACTAGACGTGTCGTTCACCGGCGGCCGCCACTGGTTCCACATCTACCTGCCTGTGGGAACTGATCTTGTGCATGTGAACGCCTTGGCCCTCCACGGCAAACGCATCTTGGCGGCCACCGGCTTTGGTCTGTTTCTCTCGCGAGACTCCGGTGCCAACTGGCAGAAGAAAGGTCAGGGGTTGCCCTATGGCGCCGTCCCCTCCGTGCGCCTGCACCCTGCCAACCCGCAAGAGGTGTACGCCACCTCACGCGTTACGGGCCGG
>JAKZXP010000106.1:0-2628 GCA_047514915.1 Terriglobia bacterium | reverse complement strand
CGGGCGCAAAGTGATCACCGACCTGTTCGCCGGGCCGGGCGGGGAAGCCAATATCGAGAGCGCTATCGAGCACATTGCCGTGGCGCAATCGATCGACCTGCTGGTGGTGGCACCGGCGACGGCGAATATTGTGGGGAAGTTAGCCCATGGGATCGCCGACGATTTCCTGACCACACTCTATCTGGCCACTCGGGCTCCTGTGCTGGTGGCGCCCGCGATGAACGTCCAAATGTGGGAACACCCGACGGTCGAGGACAACCTGGCGCGGCTCCGCGCGCGGGGGGTGCGAGTGGTTGAGCCCGACGAAGGCTACCTGGCCTGCGGCATGACCGGGGCTGGGCGTCTGGCCTCTCCGGCCAGCATCGTGGCCGCCACCCTGGAGATGCTGAGAGTCCAACGCGACCTGGAACAAGAGACGATGCTGGTGACCGCCGGCCCCACCCAGGAACCGCTGGACCCGGTGCGTTACCTGAGCAACCGGTCAAGCGGCAAGATGGGCTATGCGGTCGCGGAAGCTGCCTTCCGCCGCGGTGCCCGCACCATTCTGGTCAGTGGGCCGACGGCGCTGCGGCCGCCCGACGGGGTCGAGTTCGTGCCGGTGCGCACCGCCGCTGAAATGGAGCAGGCGGTGCTGGCTTGGCTGGACGAGGCCACGGTGGTGATCAAGGCGGCCGCGGTTGCCGATTATCGACCGGCCCAAGTCAGTAGCCAAAAGATCAAGAAACGGGAGGGCCCGCTCACGCTCCACTTGGAGCGCACCCCGGACGTTCTCAAGGCGGTCTCCTGCCGCAAAGGGACGCGCCTGCTGGTGGGTTTCGCCGCCGAAACCGAGCACCTGCTGGAGCAGGCCCGGCGGAAACTCACGGAGAAAAATCTGGACCTGGTGGTGGCAAACGACGTGACTCAAAGCGTGTTCGCTTCCGATTTCAGCAGCGCAGTGCTGATGACGCGCGACGGCGTGACCGAATTGCCACGGATGGCGAAGCCGGAACTGGCACACCGCATCCTGGACACCGTACGAGAGTTGAGAGTGAAAACTTTTGAGCTAAAAACCAAAGGTTCATTGCATACTTCTCCGTGAAGGCTCGTTCACACTTTGCATGTAATTCTTCATTATGTTGGCCGATGATTGGCGTGAGCGGTTCCGCTTCTATCAGGAGTTGGGGATTCAGACCTTCTATCGCCGGCGGACGGCTCCCTCGGTTCCGCCCTTGGGAGGCGAAGATACCAGGGTGCCTACCACCTCCGAACCCTCAGGGGGGCAGGTGAGGGCAACGGTCGGTGCCCCCAGAGACCTGTTCGAGGCCGTCACACCTCGGGAGACTCTGGAGGAGGTCCGCGCCGACCTCGGCGAATGCACCCGTTGCAAGCTGCATCGCGGTCGGAGCACGATCGTGTTCGGCAGCGGCAACCCGAAGGCTGAGGTGGTGTTTGTGGGCGAAGGGCCCGGCGCAGACGAGGACGCGCAGGGGCTGCCCTTCGTAGGACGCGCCGGGCGACTGTTGACCGAGATAATCAACAATAGCGCGGCTCGGATGAAAGTGCCGCTACAGCGCGAGCACACCTACATCTGCAACATCATCAAGTGCCGCCCCCCCAACAACCGGACGCCCGAGAGGGAGGAGGTGGAAACCTGCTCGCCGTTCCTGCTGCGGCAACTGGACGCCATCCGGCCCCGGGCGATCGTAGCCCTGGGTGCCACTGCCGTCCGTTTCCTGTTGAACAACAACGAGTCTATGGCCCGGCTGCGGGGGCGCTGGTTTGAGTATCGCGGCGCTCAGCTGCTGGTCACCTACCACCCCGCCTACCTGCTGCGTGATCCTTCGAAGAAACGCGAGGCCTGGGACGACATGCAGACTTTGCTGCGCTTCCTGTACGGCAAGCGTTGATGCCTGTATGGCAAGCGTCGATGCCGCTTTGATGAAAACCGCGCCAGCAATTCCCGTTTACCATCACGGTATTGACCCTGAGTGGCAGCTTTTGGAGGCTATTCTCGGATTCACAGACCGCCACTTTGCCGACGAAATACGAGCCATCAATATCCAGTATGGGAATTAACCGAGACTGTTATCCGCCTTCGGTTCTTTTAAGCTTGCGCAACGTTCCGTGCCGAAGCAAAGGCGTGAACGAATTGATGAAGAATTACAAGCTATGAGAATAGCAACCTTGCTTTTTGTGCGTTTTCCCTTCTAAATTATCAATTTGTTCTATGCGGTCCTCCAGAGTGTGCCAGGTCGCCGTCCCGGTCCCATTGGAAGGGTCCTTCACCTATCGGGTTCCCGCATCGCTCGAGTCGCAGGTGGTTCCTGGCGTGCGGGTCATTGTGCCGTTGGGCGCTCGGAAGCTCACCGGGGTGGTGACGGAGGCACCCCAGCGTTCACTCGCCGACGGGCGCACGCCGCAGCGACTCAAACCAGGGCGACTCAAACCAGATCAGCTCAAACCAGATCAGCTCAAAGATGTCGAGCGCGTGCTGGACTCCTCGCCCGTGCTCAGCCCGGAGCTACTGCGCTTGGGCAGGTGGGTGGCGGACTACTACCTGGCTCCTGAGGGAGAAGTTTTCCGGGCGATGCTTCCACTGGGCGTGGAGGTGGAGACGCGTCGCCTGGTTCGGTTGACGGCCGCAGG
>JAKZXP010000105.1:0-2656 GCA_047514915.1 Terriglobia bacterium | reverse complement strand
ACCAGAAAAGAGACTTATCTCAGGTGGCCGAAGCCGTCGAATACGCTGCCGATTCGCAAGTTGCCGTGTCAGCGGATTCACCCAACCTCGACCTCTATTTCTTCGTGCGGCTCGCTCAGCTTGAGCCGACCGTAATTCCTCAATACAAGGCGGCACTGGAGAATGCGTCCGACGAGGTGCGCCGATTCGTCTCGAGTGCGCTGCGGTTGGCCACTCGGAACCCCTCATACCAGATGACTCTCCCCCTCGATCCCAGCTTCCCGGAGGAATTGGACGTCCTTGACCGGCCTGTGACGCGCCCGGCTGATTTGGATTACCTGTGGATGGAGTTCCTGGTCACCGGCAATAAAACAGCCGTCGTCCGGATCATCGAGGTTTTGGAGTGGCCCGATCGAGTCCGAAAAAAGTTAGAAACATGGTTAAAGGAACCTGCGAAAGGCTTACTTTTAAGGTGGAAAAGAAAGCGACAGTTGCGGTACCTGCGCCGGGTCACAGGGATCGTCTGCGATGTGCACACCAACCGGGTCAGGACGCTTGACGATTTAGATCGTGTTTTCAGTTCCGGATTCGCACTGGATCGCCCCAGTGAAGAGCGTGTCAACAAGGTAGTCGCGGCGTTGCCATTTGAACTGAACGAATTTGATTGGGTGTATATGTGGACAAAAGGATCGGCAAAATGGTCCCTGGCCAGCAACGCAGACCAGCACCCGCCGGTGTTCGAGGTTTGTGTAAAGGAAGCCTCCAGTCGAAAAGATCGTGCTCAATCTGCGCTATTGGAAATTCTCATCAAGAGCTACCTCTCGCGCAAAGATTACACGCGCGCTGCCCAATCGATTCAAGACTATATGCGCCTCAAGCCATCTCGCGAAGAGATAAAAGCCAAGATCCCTTTATCGGAGCCGAACCTTGCAGAATTGCTCAACCTGCAAATCAAAAAGCCCTCCTCGAAAACATATCGGCGTTTAAGCTTGCTTTTCGACAGCCGAAACGCAGTGAATGAGTTCGACTCTTAGGGGGGGATTGTGAAAAGGCACCCGCGCTTACCGAAACCCCCAAATCCGAGGGAGGGGAGAGTTGGACACTTTGGTTAGTTTGCTGTTTATTTGCGGTAAATCATGATTCGCACCCCACACATTGTCCTGCTGGCCGGCGCCGTGGTTGTGACGTTGTTGGCCGCCCTGGCGTCGCTGCTCGATTCTGCCTGGGTGTACCTGTTGTTCCAGGCGGTGTGCCACCAGCAGACGGAACGGGCGTTGTGGTTTGCGGGCGGTCCCATGGCGGTGTGCGCACGCTGCTTCGGCATTTATGCCGGAGCAGTGCTGGCGCTGCTGGCCAGGCTTCCGGCCCGGCCGCGGACGCTGGCGGCGGCCAGCCTGCTGCTTGCCGCCGACGTGGTAAGCGAGTGGCTGGGGCTGCGTCCGCCTTGGGCCATGGGGCGGCTGCTGGTGGGTTTGCTGGCTGGCGCAACGGCCGCGCCGTTCATCAACGGGGAACTGGCTCAGGCTATGCGGCCATCACGGAAGAAAGCTGTGGTCCGCCAGAGGCGTCGGGGCAGCAAGCTTGCCCTGGCTGAGATCACCCAAGGCCGCGCGAATTGATGGAACGCTGCCCCAATTGCGACGCCGAATTGCCGGCGATTGCGTATTTCTGCCCCATTTGTGGACAGAAGCTCGAGACCTCCGAACAGCCGCCGGATAGCGCAGCGGCTTCCGAAGATCAGCCAGAGGAGGAATCCCCAAGCACTCAGGATTCGACAGTCCTCGCGCCGGAGCCGGAAGTGGCTCCGGCACCTCCGGGCTGGCGAGTGGCGCCGGTTTCCGGACCGCAGATGGTGGGCCCGGCGTTCTGGGCTGCCGTCGCCGCCGGCGCGTTGGTGGGCGTGCCCGGCACCAGCAACTGCGCTTGCCTGTGGATGCTGGGCTGCGGGGCGCTGGCGGTTTTCTTCTTTCATAAGCAATTTGGCCGCACAACCTTTCCCAACGAAGCAGCCCGCTTGGGAGCCCTAAGCGGCCTTTTCGGCTGCCTGGTGGCTTCCCTGGTGGCCATGGTTTCCTTTGCCCTGATCCGGCGCAGTACTCTGGGGGTAGTGGATCACCTGCGGGAGAACCTGGAGCGGTCAGCGCCCATGCTGAAACCCGAGGATGCGGCTCAAATCCAGGAGCTGATCAATTCGCCAGGCGGCGCCGCCGTGCTGCTGGCGATGCTAGCTACCGTCTATCTGTTCAGTTTCCTCGCGCTCAGCACGCTGGGAGCCCTACTGGCTGGCTCTCTCGCCCGCCGCCGCTCCGAGTGATTTTTGCCCTTCGCTGTCATCCCTTTCTTCGCAAGGCACTCCCCTCGGAATGACACTGGCCGCGCTCACGACGGGCCCGCAGCAGGTGCGCTAGGCAGGCTGGAGCAGGGGACTGGTCCCGAACAGGTTGCCGCGGTTGAGCAGGTTCTTGGGGTCCAGGGCCAGCTTGATGCGCCACATGGCCTCGAGCACCTCCGGCGGATACAGCAGCTTGAGCAGGTGGGCTTTGCTCTTGCCCAGGCCATGCTCGGCCCCCACCGTGCCGCCCAGCTTCACCGCCTGCTCGGCGAATTTCAGCAGCAGAGACTTGGCTGCGCCGAAGTCAGCTTCGCTGGTTGGCAGCATGTTTACGTGTAGGTGGCC
>JAKZXP010000104.1:0-15200 GCA_047514915.1 Terriglobia bacterium | reverse complement strand
ACTACGGGCATTACTTCACCTATTTCGAGGTAGGCCGCGTGGAGTGGTGCAAAGCGCGCGGCTTCAACTACCGCGACATGGAGCGAGAGGACGGCACGCTGCTGGTGGTGGCCGAAGCACGCTGCCGCTACAAGGCCCCTGCCCGCTTCGACGACCTACTGCGGATTCGCACCGGGCTGAAGCACACCCGCCCCACCGTCATTGCCTTCTCCTACGAGCTGCTCAATTCCGAGAGCGGCCAGTTGCTGGCCACCGGCGAAACCGTGCACTTCATCACCGACTCGAACTTGCAACCCTGCCCACTTCCGGAGAAATACCGCCCCCTGTTCGGGCTCTAGAAGGACCTGCCGACAGCAGGACCACGCTTGCCTGAAACTGGATTCTTCCCCTCATGGCCCTCTCCTCTTCTAGTGCGCCACCCAGGAACCACCGAAATCAGAAGTCAACAATATGCTGCCTTGCAAGCGGTAGATTCGGTAACATGCAGCCGTGAAGGATTCGATTGCGGAATCGCGTGTCCCATTAGCACTTAACGGCCAATCAGACATGCTGAAATCACAGGCACCATGAAGATTTCGGCCACCATCATCGCCCTGAACGAGGAGCGCAATTTGCCGCGGGCCCTGGAGACGCTGGACTGCGCCGACGAGGTGGTAGTGGTGGACTCCGGCTCCACCGACCGCACCCGCGAGGTTGCTCTCCGCTACGGCGCGCGCATCATCGAGAATGCCTGGCCCGGCTACGCAGCCCAGAAGAACTTCGCCGCCGAGCAGGCCAGCCACGATTGGATTCTGTCCCTGGACGCCGACGAGGCCCTCAGCGAGAGCCTGTCGGCGGAAATCATGCGCCTGAAGCAGGAGCAGCCGCATGCGGCCGGCTACCGCATGCCCCGCCGCGCTCAATATTTGGGTCGATGGATCCTGCACTCCGGCTGGTATCCCGACTATAAGCTGCGGCTCTACGATCGCCGCCGGGGACGCTGGGCGGGTCAGTACGTCCACGAAAACGTCGAGGTCGAAGGACCAGTGGAGGTGCTCGAGGCCGACCTGCTGCACTACACCTGTGATTCGCTGAGCCAGCACCTGCTCACTCTAAATCGCTACACTACGCTGGCCGCGCAGGAACTGCGCACCCAGGGACGCCGAGCCACCGCGGCTCGCCTGCTGCTGGCGCCACCGCTGACCTTCCTGAAGACCTACCTGCTGCAGCAAGGCTTTCGCGACGGCTATCCGGGACTGCTCATCTCGGCCATGGCGGCCTGGTACGTCTTCCTGAAGTGGGCCAAGACGCGGGAACCCGGATGAACATCCTTCACCTGGACAGCGGACGCCAGTTGCGCGGCGGCCAGTGGCAGGTGTTGCTCCTGATGCAGGCGCTAAGCCGGCGCGGGCACCGCCAGCAACTGCTGGCGCGGCCCGGGTCGCCGCTGCTGGAGCGAGCGCGGCGCGACGGGTTCGCCGCTGAACCCTCGCGCCTGGGCTGGCGTCTGCCTCCCGGGGATGGCTTCCCTGCCGATCTGATTCACGCGCACGATGCTGCTTCGCACACGGCGGCCGTCCTGCGGCGCAGGCGGGCACCGCTAGTGGTCTCGCGGCGGGTCGGCTTTCCAGTGGGACGCGGCTGGCTCTCGCGCTGGAAATACGCCCGCGCCGCGCGCTACATTGCCGTGTCGCACTACGTGGCGCGTCAATTGTGTTCGGCCGGCATCCCACAGGAACGCATCGCGGTAGTCCTCGATGGCGTTTCCCTGCCCGTCCTGACCCAGCGCGGCGAGCAGCGCGCGGCATTTCGCCGACGCTGGAATCTCCCCGCCGAGACCTTCGTCGCCGGGACATTGACCAGCCTGCGCGAGAAGCCGATCCTGCCGCTACTGGAGGCCGTAGAGGGTCGCCAGCGAATGCACCTGCTGGTCGCGTCCGCCGACAACGCTGAGCCCCTCGTCCGGCGAGGAGCCTTCGCCGGCGCCGGCAATATTCATTTCCTTCGCCCCGACGAAGACGTCTCCCCGTTCCTGTTCGCGCTGGACGCGTTTGTGCACCTGTCGGACTCCGAAGGGCTGGGCTCGGCGGCGCTTCTAGCCATGGCCCACGGCCTGCCTGTGGTAGCCAGCAACGTCGGCGGTCTGCCGGAGATTGTGCTCGAGGGTGAAACCGGGCTGCTGGTGGAGAACCACACCCGCGAAGTGGGCGCGGCTTTGGAAAAGCTGCTTGCGGAACGGGAACTGGCCGCAGGCATGGGTCGCCGGGCGCGCCAGTTCGTTGAGGCTCGGGCAACGGATGATATAATGGCCGAAGCTTCGGAGCGCGTGTACCTGGAGGCCCTTCGGAGTCTCAGTTGAACTGAGGGGTTACAAGCAAGGACAATTCGCGCGTCAGACGTGTTCCCACTTTCGGCATTCCTCTTCGGCCTGGTTATCGGCAGCTTCTTGAATGTGGTCATCCACCGCGTGCCGCGCGGGGAATCCGTTGTCGCCCCCCGCTCGCGGTGCCCGCACTGCGGCCACCAGATCGCCTGGTACGAGAACATTCCTGTGGCCAGCTACCTGGCGCTGCGGGGGCGTTGCAGCTCTTGCGGGGTGCCGATCTCTGTCCGGTACTTCATGGTGGAGTTGCTGACCGGATCTGTCTTTGCAGTCCTGGCCGCCGCCTTCGGCTTCGGATTGCCGTTCCTCAAGTACACCCTATTCGCCTCGCTGACCATTGCGCTGATGTTCATTGATCTTGCCGATCGCCTGCTCCCCGATGTCCTCACATTCCCGGGAATGGCGGCCGGTCTGGTTTTCAGCCTGCTGGTCCCGGTGGGCGACGGCAGCGCGGCGGCGCTGCTGCGAGTGGCTGGCTTGCGGCCGGACTCTTTGCGGCTGCTGTCGCTGGCCGATGCCCTGCTGGGGGGCCTTGTCGGTGCGGGCGTACTCTGGTTTGTTGCGGAAGCCTACAGGCGGCTGCGGCATCGCGAGGGCCTGGGCTTTGGCGACGTGAAGCTAATGGCACTGGTCGGCGCCTTCCTGGGGCCCGCGTTGGCACTGCTGACCATCTTCCTGGGCTCGCTGCTCGGCACGGTGATTGGCGGCGCCTACATATTGCTCGGGGGCAAGGACAGCCAGTATGAATTACCCTTCGGAACCTTTCTGGGCCTCATGGCGCTGTTCTCGGCGATGTGGGGCAGGGAGATTGTGCATTGGTACCTGTTGCTGTCCTTCTAACCTGGCTGTCAGCGGTACTCGCCGAAAGCCCCGGGGCCGGCGCCGATGAGCGCCTGTCGCTACTTGACAAGTTGCTGGCGTGGTCTGTGGTCGCGCTGGCTCTTCTGGTGGTGGCGATGCTGCTGGTGCGCTGGATTTTCAAGAAAGTTCGCGCCAAACCCACCCTTGAACCGCAGTCGGGTACCGGCAGGACTGCGGACGATTCCGCCTTCGCTGTGGCTGCCTTCCAGGGCGTCATCCAGCGCCTGCGCGAGCAGGAAAAGGAGCTGGAGCGGTTGCACCTCGCCGAGCGCCAGCGCGCCCAGCAGAGCGCTCAGCTCACCGCCGCCATCCTGCACAACCTGGCTACCGGAGTGCTGATGGTCAACGCGCAGGAACTCATCACCGGGTCGAATCCGGCTGCCAAGGAGGTGCTGGGACACCAGCTTCTCGAGGGACGGAGTTTCCGCGAGGTCCTGGGACAGACCCGAGAGCTGTCCCACGCCACCCCGGCGCTGGCCGAGATGCTGGAAACCTGCCTGCACACAGGCCAGGGGTTCCATCGCATCACGGTGCCCTACCGCGCTCCCACAGGCGAAAACAAGGTCCTGGGGGTGGGCATGGCGCCGATTCAGCAGGAAAGCCGGGAGGGCGGCGTCATATGCCTGCTCAGCGACCTCACGGAGATGGCCGCCCTGCAACAGCAGGTACGGCTGAAGGAAAGCCTGGCGGCGCTGGGCGAGATGTCGGCCGGAATCGCTCATGAATTCAAGAATTCGCTGGCCACAATTTCCGGCTACGGACAATTGATCCGCCAGGAAGAGAGTCTGGAGACCGCACGCCAGCATGCCGCCCGCCTGGTCGGCGAGACCCAGTTCCTCACCCAGGTCGTCAATGACTTTTTGAATTTCTCGCGCCCTCTAAACCTGGTCGCCTGCGACGTTTCTACCCGTGATCTGATCGAGCGGAGCTTCCAGGAAATTACCGGGCAAGGGGAGTTCCTTGAGGTGACTCTGGAGTTGGCCGGCGAGTTTCCTACCGTGACGGCCGACCAGACCCTGCTGCGGCAGTGTTTTGCCAACCTACTGCGCAACGGCTGCGAAGCGATTGCTCAGGGCGGCCGGCCCGGACGCATTGTTGTGGATGGCCAGTTGGAGCAAACCGAGAGCAGTCCGATCCTCCGGCTGCGGTTCACCGACAATGGGCCGGGGATTCCCTCGGAGAACCTCGATAAAGTCTTTATTCCTTTCTTCACCACCAAGAATGAGGGAACCGGCTTGGGGCTGGCGCTCGTCCATAAGATTGTGGTGAACCACAACGGGAAGATCCAGGTGGCAAGCCCGGCTGGCGGTGGGACCACCTTTACGGTGACGCTGCCGCTGGTGGCCACAGGCGCTCCGGCTCCATCAGGTACAGGCAGTGGCACCTGAGCAGCGCGTTCCCTTGATTTACGCCACTGCGAGCGCTAAACTCGGCCTAATCGAGAAGTTGGGTCGAGAATTCAGGCCGCGAATTTGGCTATGGCACGCATGACGGAAGGATGGCTCTTATGAACGGGCATCTCGGGCGAGTTTCCCAAATGCTGGTCCTGTTGGCAGCGCTGTTGCTGGCGGCGACCGCTTCGGCGCAGTCGCTCGGCGAGTTGGCGCGCCGGGCACGGGTGAAAAAGGCCAGGCAGCCCAAGGCCACCCGCGTCTACACGAACGACACCCTGCCCAGGGGAGGTCGTATGAGCACCGCTGCGGTCACAACTGAGACGAAAGCCAAGCCCGGGGAAAAAGCAAAAGAAGGCGAAAAGGGGGAGCCGACAGACGGTAAGAAGTCTCGGGCCGAACTAGAAAAGGAGTACCGCGAGAGGGCCGGCAAGCTGCGTGAGAACCTCACCCTCGAGGAGCGGAGACTGGAGGTGCTGCAGCGCGAATTTAACATGGCCAACGTGCAGTTTTACTCCGACCCCAACGCCGCGCTGCGCGAGCAAACTGCACGCGCCGAACTCACCGCCCGCCAACAGGAGCTCGAACAGCAAAAGGCCGCCATTGCGGCCGCCCGGAAAGCCATCGCCGACCTCGAAGAGGAGTTGCGCCGCAAGGGACTACCGCCCGGTTGGGCCCGCTGATCGGGATGGCCGAACCCCTCCTGCTGGTTGAGGACAAGGCCGAACTCCGCCAGACGCTGAAGCTGGCGCTGGAAAAAGCTGGGTTCCGCGTCGAGGACGCTGGCGACGGAACTCAGGCCTCTCACTTGCTCCATTCCCAACCCTTCTCCCTGCTGCTCACGGACCTGAAGCTGCCAGGCCGCTCCGGACTGGAACTGCTTCGCCAGGCAAAGGAGATGGACCCCGGCATGCCGGTGGTGCTGCTGACCGCCTACGGCTCGGTCGAGGAAGCCGTGCAGGCGATGAAGGACGGAGCCTATGACTTCATCCAGAAGCCGGTGGACCTGGAACACCTAAAGCTGCTGCTGGAGCGCGCCCTGCTCCAGCGGCAACTGGTGCGCGAGAACCTGCTGCTGAAGGAGGAAGCGGCAGTCAGGTATGGGTTTCCGCGCATCATCGCCGAGCATCCCTCGATGCTGGCGGTCGCCCGCGACGCGCAGCGCGTTGCTCCAACGGAAACCACTGTCCTGCTGTTGGGCGAAAGCGGCACCGGAAAAGAACTATTCGCCCGCGCCATCCACTCCCTGAGCCCCCGTAAGGACAGGCTGCTTGTAGCCCTGAACTGTGCTGCCATCCCTGAGGGACTGGTGGAGAACGAACTGTTCGGGCACGAAAAGGGTGCCTACACCGGAGCTGTGGCGCGCAAGATCGGCAAGTTCGAGTTGGCCCACCGCGGCACCATCTTCCTGGACGAGATCGGTGAGCTGCCGCTGGCGGTGCAGTCCAAGATTCTGCGAGTGTTGGAAGAGCGCGCCTTCGAGCGGGTGGGCGGCCTCCAGAGGATCGAGGTGGACGTGCGCATTCTGGTCGCCACCAACCGCGACCTGCGCCAGGCGGTCGCAGAAAAGAGTTTCCGGGAAGACCTGTACTTCCGTATCTCGACCGTTCCCATCACCATCCCCCCGCTGCGCGAGCGCGGCGCTGACATCTTGCTACTGGCCCGTGCTTTCCTGCACCACTACGCCGGCGAATTCCGCAAGGGTGACCTGCAGCTTTCGCCAGAAGCTGAGGAGGCCCTGCTGGCCTACCACTGGCCTGGCAACGTCCGCGAATTGCAGAACAGCATCGAGCGCGCCGTCATCCTTTGCGACCGGGCCGCCGCCTGCATCCAGCCCGAAGACCTGGTTCTGCAGGCCCCGGCAGTTGCTCACTCCGAGCCGGAGCTGGGCCCCGAGCCGTTCAACTGGGAAGGACCGCTGGAGGAAGTCAGCCGGCGGGCCGTGACCCTGGTGGAAAAGACCAAGATTCTGGAGGCACTCAAGGAAGCGCGCTGGAATAAGATGAAAGCCGCCGAAAAACTGGGGATCGCCTACAAGACCCTGCTGGCTAAGGCCCGCGCGCTGAACCTTTAAGCGCACCACACGGGAGAGAAGGCATGAAAACATACAGGTTCTCGGTCGTTGTTGAAAAAGATAACGAGGCTTATTTCGCCCTGTGTCCTGAGCTGCAAGGATGCTACACGCAAGGTGCAACCTACGAAGAAGTTCTCGAGAACATCAGAGACGCTATCCAACTTCACGTCGAGGATAAGCTGGAAGCGGGGGAAGAGATTCCGCAGCCGGAATCGGTCAGCCTCACTTCCATGGAAGTGGCGGTGTGATCAAGAAACTCCCAAGGGTGACCGCCGCGGAGGTCATCCGAGCAATGGGGAAGTCACAAAATCTACAAGAATTCGGAGGGCAAGAGAGTAACCGTTCCCTATCACGCAGGCAAGATTCTTCATCCTAAACTCTTAAAAAGCATCCTCAGAGATGCGGGCTTCACGGTGGAGACACTTCGGAGTTTAGTAAAATAGAGGGACGGAAATCGATCCTAGGCTTCTAAGAGTTGGTTCGGTAGTTTCGACCGCGAAAGGCTTGACATCACCAAGAACCAGCTGTATTCCGGGCGGCTCCGATGCAACTGTTCACCGTCAAGGACACCACCTACGTACTGTTTGAGCCAGATCAGGAAGAGCTGCAGCAGATCGCTGCCGAGGCCGGCTTTCAGACCGAGATCCAGAAGCAGCAACGGGCCTTGCTGATCTCGCTGCTCCCCGTCGAGCGGCGCCCTATGTTCTTTGACGCCGCCAACCCACGCCAGGTGGGCCGGCTGGCAGCAGCCCGCACATTTGTCAGCGGCAGCACCGGCACTGTGTTCAACACCCCGTTCGCCCTGGAACCACTCAGCAGCGCGGGGATTGGGGTCCGCCTGGCCACGGAAGTGCGGCAGGACCTGACGCGCAGTTTTCCACACGGCCCCAGCGAAGCCTCATTAATGGAGTTGTTCCAGCAACTGGTCGAAGACCTGGCCGCCGGCATGGTGGGTGTCTGTGGCCTTCCCCCTCAGAACCAGCCTCTGCCCCATCTCTCAGCCTAGCCCGCCACCAAGCAGTTCAGCGCTGTGCTCCGGTCGCCAAAGGATTGCTCCTGCGGGATTTACCTCCTCCAACCAGAACAAGGCCAGCACAAGGCTAGATCAAGGGAGGAGTTTCGGGGTAATGAACTGCTTGCGATTACTGCTCAATGTAGCCAAAGGCGGCCAGCCGGGCACGGATCTTTTCCGCCTCCTCCGGCCGGTCAGCAGGCGCCCCGGGCGGTTCAATCAGCTGCAGTTGCTCCAGCTTGGCCAGAACGCGAGCGGCCGAGGCGGCCGGAGGTTCGCTGTCCGTCTCGAGCACCAATTCCGGATTGAGCGGCGCTTCGTAGGGATCATCAACTCCGGTGAAGTGCTTGATCTCGCCAGCGAGCGCTCGCTTGTAAAGACCCTTAACATCGCGCTGGCTGCAGATTTCCACGGGAGCATTCACGTACACCTCCACAAAATTCTCAATGGTGGCACGAACTTCCTCACGGGTGGCTCGGTAGGGGGAGATGGCGGCAGCGATGGCCGCCACACCATGCCTACTGAGGATCTGGCAGAGGAAGCCGATGCGCCGGATGTTCGTGTCGCGATCCTCCTTGCTGAAGCCCAGGTTCTTGCACAAATGGGTGCGGACGACTTCGGCGTCCAGAACCTCGACGGCACGCCCGCGGCGCGCCAGTTCTTCGCCGACCAATTGCGCCAGCGTGGACTTGCCCGAACACGGCAGGCCGGTGAACCATAGCGTAAAACCTTTCCTTCTCGTGTTGGGATTCATCTATCGGGAGTGCCTGCCTCGCGGCCAGGGATTTGACCGCCGAGCTCCTTCTGGCGGTAGGCCTCACGGAGGATTTCGGCCACTTCAGGCCGTGTGAACTCCACCGGCAGCTTCTGGCCGTCGCGGAGCAGTTCGCGCACTTTGGTACCGCTCAGAATCAGCCGCTCCTGCGCCCCGTGCGGGCAGGTCTTCTCCGACGCGATTTGCCCGCACTTCTTGCAGTAGAAGGTGGCACCGAAGAAGAGGGGTGTGATGTCCAGTTCGCTCGGCTCGAATTCGGAAAATTTCTTGTGCGCGTCATAGGGCCCGTAAAAATTGCCGACCCCGGCATGGTCGCGACCAACGATGAAGTGGGTACAGCCATAGTTCTTACGGACCAGGGCGTGGAAGATGGCCTCGCGGGGACCTGCGTAACGCATCGCCGCCGGATACAGGCTCAGGACGCAGTGCCGCGCCGGCAGCGCGTCACGCAGCAAGGCCAGGTAGCACTCCACGCGGACCTCAGCGGGCACGTCCTCTTCCTGAGTAGCGCCGACCAGAGGGTGGAGCAGCAGTCCATCGACGGTCTCCAGCGCGCATCTGAGTATGTACTCGTGAGCGCGGTGAATGGGATTGCGCGTTTGGAAGGCGACGATAGTGCGCCAGCGTCGGTAGTCGAACAGGAACCGGGTTTCCTTCGGGTCCAGCGTGTATTTAGCGAAGGGTCCGCGGTCGGAGCGCTCTAGCAGATTGATGGGCCCGGCCAAGCAGTGGTCGCCGACACTGCGCAGGTAGCGTACGCCCGGGTGCTGGTCGCTGTCGGTCAGCAGCACGGCCTGCGCTTCGCGCTGCCGGTCGTACTGGAACACCTCCTCGAGGTGGAGCACGGCGCGCAGGCGGCCCTGCGCGTCGGCCAGAGCCACCTCCTCGGCCCCCCCAAGTCGCTGGGCCTCCTCTTTGGCGACTGCCAGGGTGACCGGGATGGTCCAGGGGAGGCCGCTGGTGAGCCGCTGCTGGGCCAGGACGCTTTCATAGTCACGCTGACCCATAAAGCCCTCCAGCGGCGAGAAGGCGCCAATGGCGATCAGCTCGACGTCGGAAATCTGGCGCGAGTTCAACTGCAGGCGCGGCAGGCGTTCGGCCCGCTCGTGACACTGCTGGCGCGCCTGATCTTCCAGCACGCGGTTGATTAGCCTGCCACCGTGGGGTCGGTTGGACATGATCCTCCAGGAATGGGACGCAACAGCGGAGCCTTGCAGCACTCAGACAGCCGAGGCGGGAAAGTCCTCACTGTCGCCCGTCCAGCACACCCCAGCCCTTCCAGCCGTCATACTGGGTGATCACCCCGTCAAAATCGACCGCAATCGTGTGCCGACAATTTCTGCCTCTACTGGGCCATTCGTCCCCTTGGAATCTAGTAACATACACCAGCGAAAAGGGGAGCGTCAATTTGTTGCCTGACACCGGTCGCTGCCCGATGCCGGTCGAGCGATGAGAATCTGCGTGCTGGGATTGGACTGCGCCGCCCCGGAAATCATCTTCGGGGACGAGCGGCTGCACAACGTCCGACGGCTGATGCAGGCGGGTGTGTATGGGCGCCTGGAAAGCGTCATTCCACCCATCACGGTGCCGGCCTGGATGTGCATGGCGACGAGCCAGGATCCAGGGTCGCTCGGCGTCTATGGCTTCCGCAACCGGACCGATCACTCCTACAGCCGGCTCAGCATTGCCAATTCCACTTCTATCCAGCAGGAGGCCATCTGGGATCACCTGGCGCACCAGGGGAAGCGGTCCATCCTGGTGGGCGTACCGCCAAACTACCCGCCCCGGCGTGTCCACGGCCTCAGCATCGGCTGCTTCCTGACGCCCGACCCGACCCGGGACCCCTTCACCTGGCCGGCCAGCCTCCAGGCCCAGATCCGCAAGCGCGTGGGGGAATACCCCGTGGACGTCAAGGGCTTCCGCACCGCGGACAAGCAGTGGCTGAAACAAGAAATTTTCCAGATGAGTCAGAAGCAATGGCAGGTGGTGCGCTGGCTGCTCGCAGAGCAGGAGTGGGACTATTTTCACTTCGTGGATATCGGCCTGGACCGCGTGCACCATGGCTTCTGGCAATATTTTGACCCACAACACCGGCATTACGAAGCAGGAAACCCATACGAGAGTGTCATTCCGGAATACTATCGTTGGATTGACGAGCAAATCGGCGCCGTCGTCGAGTTGCTGGACCGCGAGACAATTCTGCTGGTGGTGTCGGACCACGGAGCCCAGCGGTTGGACGGTGGCTTCGCGATCAACGAGTGGCTGATCCGGAAGGGGCTGCTGGTGGTAGAGGAGTTCCCCAACGCGGTCACGCCCTTCGAGAAGCTGAAGGTGAACTGGGCGAAAACCAAAGCGTGGAGCGAGGGCGGCTATTACGCCCGCGTGTTCTTCAACGTAAAGGGGCGCGAGCCGCAGGGTGTGGTTCCGCCGTCCGACTATGAGGCCCTGCAGGACGAGATGAAGGCCGAATTCGAGGCACTTACGGACGAGCAAGAACGGCCGCTGAACTCGGTGGTTTTCAAACCGCAGGAAATTTACCGTCACGTGCGGAACGTCGCGCCGGACCTCATCGTGCACCTAGGTGGCCTGTATTGGCGCTCGATCGGTAGCGTGGGCTATGGCCGGGTGCACGTGGCGGAGAACGACACGGGTCCGGACGCCTGCAACCACTCCCAGTTCGGCATGTTTCTGCTCGTGGCTCCCAACTGTCCGCTGAGCGGCCCTTACGAAGGCGCCGGCCTGTTGGATATCGCCCCAACGCTCCTGGATCTGGCCGGCTACGAAATCCCCGGCACTGTCCAGGGGCGCTCGCTGGTCAAAGGAATGGTCAGCAAGCAGGCGGACCTCGGCGGTAGGGCATAGTGGCAATACAAATGAACGCAAGCGAGAAACCTGGCAGACCAGCAAAATGACAAGGGGCAGGTTTACAGGCGTTTCAGGGGAGGCCAGGCTGCTGGCGCTGGTCCTGGTGCTCTCCGCTGCCCTGGGAGCCGCAGCATGCTGGCTTGCCCCCAGGGGAAACAGCGTTCCCGCGAAGCAGGTGATCGTACTCGGACTCGATGGGATGGACCCGGAGCTTCTTCAGCGCTACATGCAGGAAGGCAAGCTACCCAATTTTGCCAAGTTGGCCGCGAGCGGCAGCTTCCGCCGGCTGGGCACGAGCACTCCGCCGCAAAGTCCGGTGGCCTGGTCCAACCTGATCACCGGCACCAATCCGGGCGTGCACGGCATCTTTGACTTCATCCACCGCGACCCGGACACTTTGGTTCCTTACTTTTCAACCTCTCGGGTGGAACCTCCCAAGTACACCCTGCGGTTAGGCCAGTGGGTGCTTCCCTTTTCCGGCGGCCGTGTCAGTCTGCTGCGGCAAGGGAAAGCCTTTTGGGAAATTTTGGACGACCACGGTATTCCTGCAACCGTCCTCCGGATGCCCGCCAACTTCCCCCCAGTGGAGTCGAACGCACGAACGTTCGCTGGCATGGGGACTCCCGACCTTTTGGGGACCTACGGGACATTCTTCTTCTTCACCGACGACCCGCTTGTCGAGGCCGGCCCGGTGAGCGGAGGGCGGATCTACTCGGTGGATGTAGAGGGCGGGCGGGTGGACGCAAGGCTGGAAGGCCCGCGCAACCCGTTTCGCCAGGGTGAACCTCCCGCGACAGCGGATTTCGTTGTTTGGCTCGACCCGCAGGAACCGGCAGCCAAGATTGCGATTCAGGATCAGGAGATTCTTCTCAAGGAAGGAGAATGGAGCGATTGGGTGCCGCTGTCGTTCGAGCTGATTCCCTATCTGGAGAGCGTAGCGGGCATCTGCAAGTTTTACCTGAAGCAGGTGCGCCCGCAGTTTCAGCTGTACGTCACCCCCATCAATCTAGATCCTTCAAGGCCGGCTTTGCCCTTGTCTACTCCCAAGCGCTACGCGCGTCAGCTTTCGAAGCAAATCGGCTACTTCTATACGCAAGGGATCGCCGAAGACACCAAAGCCCTCTCCAGCGGTATCTGGACCGATAAAGAATACGTGCAGCAGGCACGCATGGTGCTGGACGAGCGCCTAAGAATTTTTGATATCGAACTCGGCCGCTTTCGTGACGGGCTGTTTTTCTTCTATTTCTCCACCTTGGACCAGAATGCGCATATGCTCTGGCGGGCCATGGACGAGCGCCATCCCGCATATGAAACCCAACTGGCAGCCGATTTCGGTGGCGTCCTCGAAGACTTGTATCGAGAGATGGATCGGGTTGTGGGCAAGGTATTGGCGAAACTGGATTCACACGCCACACTGCTGGTAGTGTCGGATCACGGCTTCGCGCCCTATTATCGTTCCCTCAATCTAAACGCCTGGTTGCTGGAAAACGGCTACCTGGCACTGAAACCGGGAACGGAACGTGGCGAAAGCGAATTCCTACGCGATGTGGATTGGTCCAGGACGCGCGCCTACGGGCTGGGGCTGAACGCCCTGTATCTGAACCTGCGGGGCCGGGAGCGTTACGGCATTGTGCCGCCGGGAATGCAAGCCCAGGCGCTGCGGGCGGAGATCGCAACCCGTCTGGAGGAGCTGCGCGATCCGCTCAACGGGTCGCCCGTGGTGGCCCGGGTCCACCAAGCGACTGAGGTGTATTCAGGTCCGAAAGTCCGCGACGCGCCGGACCTGGTCATTGGCTATGCGCGCGGCTACCGGGTCGGCTGGGCTTCTGTGCTGGGAGGAGTTTCTCCGGTGATGTTGGAAGACAACACCGAGCCGTGGAGCGGCGACCATTGCGTGGAGCCCGCGCTGGTGCCGGGAGTCCTGCTGAGCAACAAAAAGATCGCGGCCGAATCACCCGAGCTGCGGGATGTGGCTCCCACGATCCTGGCCGAATTTCAGGTCGCCAGACCAGAGAACATGGAAGGCAGGTCGTTGTTCGAGGCCCAACCAACAAGTTCACGCTAGGCTGCCGCACCAAGGAGGCACCGTATGTTCGGTTCGCGCATCAAGATTGACGACGAGTTGTTTGACAAGGTGAAGACCTGCGCTGCCAAGGCCGGCTACGCCTCCGCGGAAGAGTTCGTCACCCACCTGCTGGAAAAAGAGGTCGCCCGCCTCCTGGGTTCGGAGGAAGAAGGCCGCGACCCTGAGGAAGAAGTGAAAAAGCGGCTGCAAGGCCTGGGCTATATCGAGTGAAGAGTTGCTGGCCGGGCAACACGCCGGAAGAGGAACGCGGTTCAAGACGCCCCCGATGCCGTTTTTTCTGTCCCTTGTGAATGGCCTCTTTGATCTTCTGTTTTGGCCCTTCCGGACGCTGGACCCGCGCTACGCTTTGGCAGCCTTTTCCTTGTTCACTGGCGCCTTCCTGGTGTTGGTATTCCGGTACGCCTCCAACCAGCAGGCCATCCGGCAGGTGAAAGACCGGCTGCAAGCGCATGTGCTGGCGGTCCGCCTGTATCAGGATCAGTTGGGGGTGGTGCTGCGGTCTTACGGGCGCATCCTGCGGTGCACGCTCACCTACCTGGGATATTGCCTGAAGCCCCTGGCAGTGATGCTGGTGCCGATGGTGTTACTGCTGGCGCAGGTTGAGCTGCGTCTGGGCCGGGTTGCCCTCCAGCCGCGCGACACGTTTCTACTCCAAGCCCGTCTGGACGGGAGTGTTTCGGCGGACCAGGTGTCGCTTCGCCTGCCCGATGGATTGGCGCTCTCCGCCCCGCCGGTGCGAATTCCGGAGCAGAAGGAAATCAGCTGGCGCATTCGAGCCGAAACTTACGGGGATTTTCCGATCGAGGTGATGGCCGCAGGCCAGAGCTTCACAAAACAGGTGACGGTCGCGCCTGATCTCGCCCGGCTCTCCGCCGCACGTCTCCAGAGCAATTGGCTTCAGGCGCTGCTACATCCCGGTGAACTCCCCTTGCCTGCCGATGGCCCGCTGGAAACAATTCGGGTGAGGTACCCGCCGCGCAGCATTGAGTTGGGACCATACCGGAGGAACTGGCTGATTCCATTTTTTGTTCTTGTAATGGTCTGGACGCTAGCGGCGAAGGCCGTAACCAGAACCCAGTTCTAACGCCCTTCCCATGATTTCGAGGCACCAGAAGACCTCGCGTACCGGACGCCTGCTGGCAGGCACGCTTGCTGCCCTGTTGCTTTGGCCCGGGGTAGCTTGGGGGTACGTTGGCCCCGGGGCTGGCTTCGCGGTCCTGTCGTCGTTTTTGACCCTGTTCTTGGCGTTCCTGTATTCCCTGTTTGCCCTGTTGAGCTGGCCGCTGAGACAGCTTCGCCGGCTGCTGCGGCGCCGCAAAGTTCTTCGCAAAGCCCGCGTGCGACGGGTGGTCATCCTGGGTCTGGATGGCATGGACCCCGAGCTAGCCGCAAGGTACATGCAGGAGGGCAAATTACCCCATCTGGCAGCGCTACGCGATCGAGGCACCTTTCTCCCTTTGCAAACCACTTGCCCGCCGATTTCTCCGGTAGCCTGGTCGTCGTTTCAAACCGGCGTCAATCCTGGCAAGCACAACATCTACGATTTCCTGGCCAGAGATTGCGCCACCTATCTTCCCTACCTTTCCTCGGTCGAGATTCGGGCGCCGCGTCGGCGTCTTGCGCTGGGCAAGTACGCGATTCCGCTGGGTCGGCCTCGTAGCAGGCTGCTGCGCAAGGCCAAGCCGTTCTGGCACTACCTGGCAGAGGCAGACATTTTCTGCTCCGTGCTTCGCGTCCCCATCACTTTTCCCGCGGAACAATTCTCCGGCGTGTT
>JAKZXP010000103.1:0-3117 GCA_047514915.1 Terriglobia bacterium | reverse complement strand
AGAACCCTAGTTTGGTTCATCCCCGGTAGCGACATCACGGTCCTGCTTACCGCCGGCACCCGAAGCAGGGGCCAGCGCAAGCTGCGCACCCGATTTGATGAGGCCGCCTTCGCCAGGGCCCTGGAAGAAACTGAATCCGTGACTATATGACGACAGTGGATATCGACACCATTCGCTATCCGGGAGAAAAAGGTGCGTTCTTCGTCTTGCTTCTTGCGTCATTGCTGCCCTTAGGGGTGCTTGTATTGGTGCTCGTGAACGAACCAGCCACGGCGCTAGGGATTTTATTTTATGTGGGAATGTACCTGTTTATAAGTTGGCTGGGAAAGATCTTTGCCATGGCCAGCATCCGGGGCTACGGAATTCGTGTAACAGAAAAACAGTACCCGCAAATTCACGAATATGTACAGCAATTCGCGGCGCGCCTGGGGCTGAACAAGGCTCCTGAGGTATACGTGATACAGGCCACCCTGATGAACGCCTTCGCCACCAAGGTGATTGGGCGGCGCTACGTGATCCTCTACTCCCACCTGGTAGATGCGGCTCTCGAATCGGGCGACTCTGACGAGCTAGCCATGATCCTGGGTCATGAGATGGCTCACCATGCGGCTGGCCATGTCCGCTGGTCTGCTTTTCTCCGGCTGGGATCCTGGATTCCGTTTCTCTATTTCTATTGGAGCCGGCGCGCGGAGTACACGTGTGATCGTGCTGGACTGCTCCTCGTCAACAAACTCCAGCCAGCGCTACAAGGGATCGTGAAGCTCGCGGTGGGACGCAAGTTGGCGGCCTCTACCAATCTAGCAGCTGTTCGAGAGCAAAAAGAACAAGTCTCGCGCGAGATTGGGCCCAAGATTGTCGAGATTTTTTCACGCATCCCTTGACAATTAAGCGGCTCACGGCCATGGAAGACTTCCAGACGACGGGAATGCTAGGCTGATTGCAGGGCGTGGAGAAGTGGTTCACCATCCACCACTGCCGGCGCTTTTTCTGCGATTTCATTCCCGCCAGGTGAGGCGAGCGCCGGCCAGGGCCGAAGCCACTCCTGTGGCGCTGGCGGCTGCGCCATTCACGTGTTAAACCAGGCGATGCCGTTGACCACTTCGCGGCCGCTGTGCTAGCGTTCCTGTTTTCAGTGGGTTCGGCGACGCCGCTTGGGTCGCACCCACAGGGGACCGCCGAGGGGGCAATGGAAAAGGTCGTTGAGGCCCTGGCTCTGTTGTTGCGCAACGCAGTGCCGACCTTCGTGTTGGTGCTGCTGCTCTACATATTTCTTAAGAAAATGTTCTTCAACCCGCTGGAACAGATCCTGCACCAGCGTCACCAGGCGACGGAAGGCGCGATGCAGTCTGCCCGGGAGCGTCTGGAGTTGGTCGACCGCAAGAGCGCCGAGTACCAGCAGGCCCTGAGGGAAGCTCGCGCGGAAATGTACCGCGCTCTGGAGCGGGAGCGCCAACAAACCGTGGAGGAATGCGCCCAGCAGGTGCGCCGCGCCCGGACACAGGCGGAGGAGCAGGGGCGGATGGCGCGCGAGGAACTGCGCACCGAGGTCGAGAGGGCCAAGGCGATGCTGGCCGAGGAGAGTGGCGCAATGGCAGATTCCATCACCGAGGCAGTCTTGAGAGCCAGAGCGGAGACGGCCCGTTGATGACCCTGACTCCTCCCTCACTCTTGTTCCTTCTCTTCGCGGCGGAGTCCGGTCCAATCCAGGGCATTTTGAAGTGGGTCAATTTCCTGGTTTTCTTCGGCCTGCTCGGCTATCTGCTGCGTCAGCCGATCAAAGAATTTTTCGCCGGCCGTACTCGGGAGATCCAGGAAGGCCTGGAAAGTGGTCGCCGCGCACGCGAGGAGGCAGCACAGCGCCTTCAGGAAATCGAAGGCCGCCTGGAGCGCCTGGAAGGGGAGATGGCCGAACTGCGGGCGACTGCTGACAGCGAAGCCGAGAGCGAGAGGGCGCGCCTGCGGGAAGTCGCCGGTGCCGAAACTGAAAGAATTTTCGCGTCGGCCGAACAGGAAATGCGTGCCCTGGCCAAGTCGGCCAGGGGAGAGCTGAAGAGCTACGTTGCCGGGCTGGCGGCGGAACTGGCGGAGCAACGGATTCGGGGACACCTGACGCCAGAGCGGCAGGTGGCGCTATTGCGGGAGTACGCAGGAAGCCTGCGCGGAAAACAAGTCTAGCAGAGGGCTGAAAAACTGTCTTCCATGTCATTCCGAGCGAAGCGAGGAATCTGCTTTTCGACCGCCATGCCTTGCCTGACACGCAGGCGGGGTTTTCAGCACGCTGCTAGAGCCACGATGCCTCTTGAGCAACGACAAGGAGAAATGATTTCATGGCCGCTGTAGCCGCCCGATATGCGCGAGCTCTGGCTGACGTGCTGGCGCGCCCAGATGCCCCGGCTGCATCTGAAGGTGTGGTTGCCGGGCTGCGCGAGTTCCTCCGGCTTCTGGAAACCAGCGAGGAGCTGCGCACGGTGCTGGCCAACCCGGCGGTGCCGGCCGCCCGCAAGCGCGCTTTGATCGAGCGTTTGGCGGCGCTGCTCGAGCTTTCCCGCACCAGCCGCAATTTCCTGCTGGTGCTGCTGGATCACCGCCGGATGAAGCTGCTGGGCGAGGTCCTGGGCAAGTTGGAAACGTTGCTCGACGAGCGGCGGGGCATCGTGCGGGCAGAAGTAACCAGTGCCGTCGAGCTGGCGGCGGACGAACGTCAGTTGCTCGAGGAGGCCCTGGGGGGGTTGACCGGCAAGCAGGTCCGGATGCGATGCTCGATCGATCCGGAGCTGCTGGGCGGCGCCGTGACCCGCATCGGCAGCACTATCTACGACGGCTCGCTCCGCGAGCAATTGAGGCAGGTTCGCCAACGCTTGAGTTCTGAGTAAGGCGGCGCCAAGAGGCGCTGCGTCAAGCAGTGAGGAGCTATGGCAACGATTCGTGCAGACGAAATCTCGAAAATTATCCGAGAACAGATTGAAAACTACCAGGCCACGGTGAGCGTGAGCGAAGTCGGCTCAGTCATCTCGCTGGGCGACGGCATCGCGCGCCTCCACGGTCTTGAGAAGGTGATGGCCGGCGAGCTGCTGGAGTTTCCCCACGGGGTTTCCGGAATCGCCATGAATCTGGAAG
>JAKZXP010000102.1:0-2646 GCA_047514915.1 Terriglobia bacterium | reverse complement strand
CCAACAGACGGGACAGGTATGCGGCCTGGTCCTGGGCTCGGTGGTGCATCCTGATATCGGCCATATCACCCAGGTCTGCGTGGCCCCCGAATTTCACGGCACCGGGATTGGCTTCGAGCTGGTCCGGCGAAGCGCGGAAGTGTTCCGGCGGGCAGGATTCGCCGGCCTCAGCTTAACGGTGACCTCGGCCAACCAGCAGGCCCTCCAACTTTACGAACGGATGGGCTTCCAAACTCTGAAGGAGTTCTCCGCCTACGTTTGGAACGCCGGCAGCGCCCATGGCTGATCCCAACGAACAGAAGGAAGACGGCCAGCAACTGGCGCAGGAATACTTCCAGCGCGCCTACGCTCACCAGATGAAGGGCGAACTGGAAGAAGCCATTGCGCTGTATAAGCGCTCGATCGAAATTCTGCCCACCGCGGAGGCACACACCTTCCTGGGGTGGACCTACAGCTTCCAACGCCGCTACGAAGAAGCGATCCAGGAGTGCCACCGCGCCATCGAGGTTGATCCCACCTTCGGCAACCCTTACAACGACATCGGCGCCTATTTGATTGAGCTGAGTCGTTGGGAGGAGGCCCTGCCCTGGTTCGAGAAGGCGCTGAAGGCGTCCCGTTACGAGAACTACTTCTTCGCGCACCTGAATAGCGGGCGGGTGCACGAGCACTTCCGTCACTGGCCCGAGGCGGCCGAGTGCTACCGCCGCGCGCTCGAGCAGAATCCCCAGTACCTGCTCGCCCACCAGGCCCTCCGCCGCCTGCAATCGCGATGGAACTAACGTGCCCAACGTCCGCCTGGTAGTCTACTCCCACCTGTTGTGGACCTCGGTGCTGGGGGGCCTGGCGCTGTTGCTCAGTCTGCGCTTTCCCTACCCGGAGACTACCCGCTGGTTCCGCCTGACTCTGGCCCTGGTGGTCGCCTGCGCCTTTGCCGTGCTGCCGCTGCTGTGGACCAATAGCTTCTCGCTGATCTGGCTGCCGGCTTCCGCTTTCGCCGTCGCCACAATCGCTTTCGTGATCTTCAGCGTCCAGGTGATTCGCAGCCATTTAGAGCGCCTGCGCCGCTAAGCCCTCCCGGCAGATCGGGCGCCCTTCGCCACCGGCCTAACCTGTTGTATCACCGACCCTCGGGGCCGACATCCGCTTCTCTGATGGCCGGCGTGCCTGCGGTGGCGTCGCCGCTACAAGGCTCCGGCGTGGATATCGTGTTGTAGAAGCGGGCCTCCAAAAGGGCCCCATAGGCTCCAGCCCGTGCCCCCTTTCAACCCGCCTGGGCGGCAAGGAGTCTTCCCGCTACCTGTTAGAATGAGGACGATGCAGGGCCGGAGGAAGAAGGTCTTAGCGAGTCTGCTCCTGTTGGTTGTCTTGCCACTCGCTGCTTGGCGGGCAGCCTCCTCGCGTAGCCTCCAGTGGAGAGCGCACATCTTAGCTCTTGAGTTCCAGGGTTTGCTCCCGCACATGGGTTGGTCTGACCTGCTCCTCCTGATGACGCCTAAGCGACTAGGGCTTCAGCCGCCATTGGCGAGAGCAAAGCGCAATGGCGAAGAACCTTGTCCAGTCTTGTGGGAAACGCCTATAGGTGTCTTCTGGGGCCGGAGTAACGACGGTGACCTGTTGGGTGCTATGTTAATAGAACAGCTTTTCTGGGGAATATACCAGCGCGGCGCAGTGGTGATTCGAAGTGGAGATGTTGTTTTCGATGCTGGATCCCATCTGGGCACCTTTTCCAGGTTTGCGCTGAATCGGGGGGCCCGGCTCGTAGTCGCTTTTGAGCCGGAATCAACGAATATCGCCTGTTATAAGCAAACTTTCCAACAGGAAATCGAGGAAGGGCGCGTGATTCTGGTTGAGGCCGCCGTCTGGGAGACTCCGGGCACGCTCAGCTTCTCCGACGCGAAGCTGGACAACAGCGGGACAGGCATCGTGCGGCCCCGGGAGGATGACTGCCCTGATGTAAAGGTGCCCGCTACCTCTATTGATGAAACTGTTTCTCGTTTGAATCTCGACCGGGTGGATTTCATCAAGATGGACATTGAAGGCGCAGAGAGGCATGCGCTGCGCGGAGCTCGGCGGAGCCTCGCCCGCTTCGGCCCCCGGCTGGCCGTGTGCACCTACCACAGGCCAGATGACCCGGCGGTGATCCCCGAAGTAGTTTTCGCCGCGCGACCCTCCTACCAGATGTTTTCTTCTGAGGGAGTCGCGTATTTCTATTGAAGCCGTTTCGGGCATCTGGCCTGTGCCGAAGCCTGTCCCCCTCGGCGTTGAAGCGCTCGATAGTGGGTCAGTTTCCTAGAAGCCGACTATTCGCCCAGGGATTGATAAACGCTAGCCCGTTAGTGTGGACCTATCCGGCATGGCTGGTGACAAGGCGGTGTTCCCCTGCCGCTTGGACTCCGTCAATTGGGCAGCGGAAGACCACCGGCGCGACGGACCGGGTCGCTACGGTGGCTCGCCCATCGACGTCAGTAGATGGGGCTGTCCACCCGTTCAAGCACTCTGGCCTGGCGCGTCGTGCGGTAAATTAGTGCGCGGGTTAATAGCGGCTTCGGTTATATCCGCCACCTCCACCTCTGGGCCGGGACCCGCCCCCCTCCGTCTTGGGGCGCGCTTCGTTCACGTTCAGGGCGCGGCCGTCCAGCTCTTTTC
>JAKZXP010000101.1:0-3566 GCA_047514915.1 Terriglobia bacterium | reverse complement strand
CCCTACGCCGGGGTGATTGCCACGCGGGAGAAGTACGTGCGCAGCCTCCCCGGGCGCCTCGTCGGGCAGACCACCGACGTCGAGGGCCGACCCGGCTTCTGCCTGACGCTGGCCACCCGCGAGCAGCATATTCGCCGCGAGAAGGCCACCTCCAACATCTGCACCAACCAGGCGCTGTGCGCCCTGGCGGCTACCATCTTCATGACCGTCTACGGCAAGGAAGGCTTGCGGGAGCTGGCCCGCCACAACCTGGCCAATGCGCACTGCGCTGCCTCCGGCCTGAATCTACAGTTCGCTGGCCCCTTCTTTAACGAGTTCGTAGTGACCCTGGGGCCAGGCGAAGCCGACGCGAAGCTTCAGGCACTGCGTGAGAAGAAGATTCTGGGCGGCCTGGACCTGAGGCCGTTCTACCCGGAACTGGGCGAGGCGCTGTTGCTGTGCGTGACCGAGGTCCACACCAGAGAGCAGATTGACCAACTGGTCGAGGTGCTAGCATGAAAAAATCTGCCCCGCACGTCAGCCACCATCTCAGCCGGCGCCACATCAGCCAAAACGAAGGGCTGATCTTTGAGCGCTCCTCGCCGGGCAAGCACGCCTGGCAGTTGCCGGCGCTGGAGGTGCCGGAGGTGGATCCGGCCGCCACGCTGGGCCACGCCATTGTGCGGAGCGAAATCGCCGACTTCCCCGAGGTCAGCGAGGTGGAGCTGGTGCGCCACTTCACTCGCCTCTCGAGCTGGAACTACGGAGTCGAAACGGGACTCTACCCGCTGGGTTCCTGCACCATGAAGTACAACCCGAAGGTCAATGAAGTGGTGGCGCGTCTGGAAGGGCTTGCTGACCAGCACCCCTATCAGCCCGATGAGCTGGCCCAGGGCTGTTTGAAGATCCTGTGGCAGCTCTCCACTTACCTGCTGGAAATCACCGGCATGGATGCGGTGACACTCGAGCCGGCTGCCGGTGCCCAGGGCGAGTTGACGGGCATCCTGCTGGTGCGCGCCTACCTTGAAGCGCAGGGGAATCCGCGAAAGAAAATCCTGATCCCGGATTCAGCGCACGGGACCAATCCGGCGACGGCCGCCCTGGCCGGCTACACGGTCGAGAACGTGCGCTCCAACGCCAGCGGTTGTGTGGACCTGGAAGCGCTCCAGAAAGCTGCCACCGAACAGGTCGCAGCGCTGATGATCACCAACCCCAACACGCTGGGGATTTTTGAACAGCAGATCGCCGCCATCGCCGATCTACTGCATTCCCGGGGCGCCCAGCTCTACATGGACGGCGCCAACATGAATGCCTTGCTGGGCAAGAGCCGTCCTGGCGACTTCGGGGTGGACGTGATGCACCTGAACCTGCACAAGACCTTTTCCACGCCGCACGGCGGCGGTGGTCCCGGAGCCGGCCCGGTCTGCGTGAAGAAACACCTGGAGCCGTACCTACCGGTGCCGGTCCTGGAAGAGGGGCCGCATGGCCAGCTGCGCTTGAACCGCCAGCGGCCAAACTCCATTGGGCGGGTGCGCGCCTTCGTGGGCAACTTCGGCGTCCTGGTGCGTGCCCTGGCCTACGTTCTGGCGCACGGCGGCAACGGCCTCAGGGCGGTGGCTGAAGACGCCGTGCTCAACGCCAACTACATCCGCAGGCACCTGGAGGACGTCTACGAGTTGCCTTACCGCCAGGCATCGCTCCACGAGTGCGTCTTCAGCGATCGGCTCCAGGCGCGCCACGGCGTGCGCACCGGCGACATCGCCAAGCGCCTGATCGATTACGGCTTTCACCCCTACACCGTCAGCTTCCCGCTGATCGTCCAGGGCGCGCTGATGATCGAGCCAACGGAAACCGAGAGCAAACAGGAGCTGGATTTTTTCATCGAGGCGATGCGCACGATCGCCCGTGAGGCGGAAGAAGAACCGGAGATGGTGCGCAACGCGCCGCACGCCACCCGGGTGGGCCGCCTGGACGAAGTGGCGGCCGCGCGCCGGCCCATCCTGCGTTGGAAACCGCAGCCACCCGTCGCCCAGGGCCCCCTGGCCGTGCCCGACGCCACGGAACAGCAACAGCCCCAGGAAGTGACCGCAAGAAAATCTCCCTAGCCCGCAGGCTTTTAGTGTCGCGTCCCAGAAATTCGCTACAAAAAAGTTCATGACCACTCGCTCACGCTCGTGGCTCGGAAGCGCGTTGAAAATACAGAGACGCGCGCGTCAGCAAGCGGTCCCACGAGCACACAAACATAGGCAACGTTTTTCCGGGACATAACACTAGCAGCTCTGTTTTCCATCTCGCGAAATGCCGCGCGGGAGGTGCTGAAACCACGGTAAACTGAAGAATAGGCCTGGAGCTTCAGGCTTTGGGCAGGCAGCTTTTGGTGGGAGCAATGCCGGCGCGGTCAAGCTTGGCTTGACAGGAGATTTCGACGGCACGCGGTATTGTTGCGAAATCGGGTTGCAAAATCGGCATGAACAAGCTGGGACAATCAACAATCCTTCCGATTTGCCTGTTCCTGGCAGCGATCTTGTTTGCCCAGAAGCCAGCGGCGCAGCCCCCGTCGGCGCTGGCCGACCCGGCGCAGGGCGAGACGCCTGCGGCCTCGGGTCCTAAGCGCGGCGGAACGACGGATCCAACGACGGATGCAGTGCGGCTGGAAGTAGTGGAGGAGTTGTCCGAATCGTTGGCCAACGACCTATTGGACCTGTCGCTCGCCGTTCGGGATCGGGACCAGCGGCGAGTGGCCGAGTACGTTCCCGCCCAGTTGTCGGCTACTCCCTTCTGGTCTACCCCGCTGCCGGTTATGAAAGAAGTGAGATGGGTCGCCAGGCACGGATGGACGGCGGATGCTCAGGGTCCCCGCCAGTCCTCGCAACGCAACGACCGCTCCCGCGCGGTGAAACACCGCATGCCCAGAGAGGAGTTCGTGGGGGCGGTGTTCGCCTTCCTGGATCACTTCCAGGAGATCGAAGACGCGCGCTTCAAGGTGTCGGGAGCCCAATTCGCTGATTCGGCTGATGTCGGGATGGAGGCGAATGTTCCCACCGCCAAAGTGGGTTCCGAAGGAACGGCGCACCTGAAGTTTTACCTGGTGGGCCGCGACACTGACGGGCGGCGCGAGTGGACGCGGGGAGCGGCCGGGGTCGCGGTCCGTCGGGCGGCCAACGGGCGCTGGCAGTTTGAATCGTTCGAGTTGCTGAGCCTGGATTCCATGCTGGCCACCACCGATCTGTTCTCGGAAGTCTCCGTGCCGGCCGGCGTGGCCGCCAGCCTGCCTTCTTTTGCGGAGCGGGGAGGACCCAGCTTCGCCTGGTATGGGGCGGCGGCCGGGGATTTCAATCTTGACGGCTGGATCGATCTGTTCGTAACCTCGCCGGATCGCAATTATCTTTATTTGAACGACGCGCACGGCCGGTTCCGTGACGCCTCCCTGGAAGCGGGCGTGGAGCTGCTCGACCGCGGGGTGGCGCCCCTGGTTCTCGATTACGACAATGACGGCGATTCCGACGTGTTCCTCTCCTCGGTCGGGCACCAGATGCTTTTGGAGAACCGGCAGGTGCCGGACGGGAATCTGGAACTTCGCGATGTTT
>JAKZXP010000100.1:0-6788 GCA_047514915.1 Terriglobia bacterium | reverse complement strand
CCTCCGGAAGGCAATGTTGATGCTGGAACCCGCATCAATACTGACGTTGGAGTCATTCAGAAGGTTGCCGCCGATAGTTCATAAAGGAAATCCGGGTTAGAATGTCGGCGGGGGACCTGACAGGCTGTGCATTGACTCAAGGGGCCGCGCTGAAAAAGTTGGATTCAGTCAGGCGCCCCTGTAAACCGGCAGGATCAACAGTCAGGCGGAAGTCCTAAAATGTTAGCACGTATCGGTGATCTCCTAGTAAAAGAAGGAATTCTTTCGCAGGAAAAGCTGGCTCAGGCTCTGGACGAGCAGAAGAAGACCAAGGGGCGGCTGGGGAGCTGCCTGGTGAAACTCGGCTTCGTGTCGGACGAGGACATCACCACCTTCCTGTCTCGCCAGTACGGCGTTCCTTCCATCAACCTCACCTACTTCGAGGTGGACCCCTCGGTCATCAAGTTGGTCCCGGAGGAAACGGCGCGCCGCTACGAGGTGCTGCCTCTGAGCCGGGTGGCCTCGTCGCTGACCATCGCCATGGTGGATCCCACCAACGTGTTCGCCATGGACGACATCAAGTTCATGACCGGCTTTAACATCGAGCCGGTGGTGGCCTCGGAGGCGGCCATCCAGGAAGCACTGAAAAAGTTCTACGGCAGTGCGGACGACCAGCTAAAGAAGATCACCGAGGAGTTCGATGACGACACCGCTCTGGAGATGGAGGCCGAAGAGGAACAGCTCTCGATGGACCAGTTGGAGAAGTCGGCCGACGAGGCGCCGGTCGTCAAGCTGGTCAATGTGATCCTGACCGAAGCGGTGAAGAAAGGCGCCAGCGACATCCACATGGAGCCGTATGAAAAGGAATACCGCGTTCGGTTCCGCATTGACGGGATCCTACAGACCATTATGAGCCCGCCGATGAAGCTGCGCGACGCCATCACGTCCCGCCTCAAGATCATGTCCAAGCTGGACATCGCCGAAAAGCGGCTGCCCCAGGACGGGCGCATCATGATGCGCATGTCTTTCGACGGTAGAAAGAAGCAGCTCGACTACCGGGTCAGCGTGCTGCCCACCCTGTTCGGTGAGAAGGTCGTGATGCGGCTGCTGGACAAGGAGAACCTGCAGCTGGACATGACCAAGCTCGGGTTCGAGCCGGAGTCGCTAGTCAAATTCGAGCAGGCCATCCTGAAGCCTTACGGGATGGTGTTGGTGACCGGCCCGACCGGCAGCGGGAAGACCAACACGCTGTATTCCTCCGTCGCGCGCCTGAACCAGCCGGACACCAACATCGTGACCGCGGAAGACCCGGTGGAGTTCCAACTCCCGGGCATCAACCAGGTGCAGATGAGAGAACAGATCGGGCTGAACTTCGCGGCCGCGCTGCGCAGCTTCCTGCGGCAGGACCCGAATATCATCCTGGTGGGTGAGATCCGCGATTTCGAGACGGCGGAAATCGCTATCAAGGCGTCCCTCACCGGCCACATGGTCCTCTCCACGCTGCACACCAACGACGCTCCCTCCACCATCAGCCGCCTGATGAATATGGGCATCGAGCCCTTTCTGGTGGCCACCTCGGTGCTTCTGATCTGTGCGCAGCGCCTCATCCGCCGTCTTTGCAACGGCTGCAAAGTGCTGGAAGAGTTGCCTGCCCAGGCCCTGCTGGATTTCGGGTTTACGCAGGAAGAAACTAAAACGGTTAAGGTTTACAACAAAGGCCCCGGCTGCGATCAATGCAACGGCCGCGGCATGAAGGGACGCGTGGGGCTGTACGAGGTGCTGGAGATCACTGACGAGCTCCGCGAGCTAGTCCTGGTGGGTGCTTCGGGTCTGGAAATCAAGCGGAAGGGGATCGAGCAAGGCATGATTACGCTGCGCCGCAGTGGTCTGCGCAAGGTGATGGACGGAGTGACGACCCTCGAGGAAGTGGTCAAGGAAACGGTTCTGTGAGCAGGAACGGGTTTCCTAGGAACGGAGCAGGGAAGGGGAAGAAATGGCAGTCTCACTGAGCGACCTTTTGAAAAAAAATGCTGGAGATGTCGGGGAGCGACCTGCATGTCACGACGCAGAGTCCGCCCCAGGTGCGTGTGCACGGGCATCTGCACCCGTTGGACCTTCCACCGTTGACCCCGGCCGAAACCAAGCAGTTGGCCTACAGCGTCCTAACGGACGCCCAAAAGCACCGCTTTGAAGAGCGCCTGGAGCTGGACTTCTCCTTCGGCATCAAAGGTCTGGCCCGATTTCGGGGGAATCTGTTTAACCAGCGGGGCGCGGTCGGTGCGGTCTTCCGGGTGATTCCCTTTGAAATCCTGGGCTTCGACAAACTGCAATTGCCCCCGATCGTGGCCAAACTTTGCGAGAAGCCGCGCGGGCTCATCCGGGTGACCGGCCCGACCGGCAGCGGCAAGTCCACCACGCTGGCGGCAATGCTGGACAAGGTCAACACCGAGCGGCATGAGCACATCATTACGATTGAGGACCCCATTGAGTTCGTGCACCAGCATAAGAACTGCCTGGTGAACCAGCGCGAGGTGGGCAGCGACACGCAAAGTTTTACCAACGCGTTGCGCGCCGCGCTGCGCGAAGACCCGGACGTGGTGCTGATCGGAGAGATGCGCGACCTGGAAACCGTGGAAGCGGCGCTGCGCATCGCCGAAACCGGCCACCTGACCTTCGGGACGCTTCATACCAACTCGGCCTCCTCGACGATCAACCGCGTCATTGACGTATTCCCGGCGCACCAGCAGCCGCAAATCCGAGCGCAGCTTTCCCTGGTGCTGGAAGGCGTTCTCTGCCAGGTGCTGCTGCCGCGCGCCGACGGGGGGGGGCGCGCCATGGCCATGGAAATCATGGTCCCCAACAGCGCCATCCGCAACCTGATCCGTGAGGACAAGGTTCACCAGATATATGGCGCCATGCAGATTGGTCAGGAGAAGAGCGGAATGCAGACCTTCAACCAGTCCCTGGCCAGTCTTTATTTCAAACGCGTGATCGCGCTAGACCAGGCAATGGTGCGCTCCAGCAACGCGGCTGAACTGCAGGAAATGATCAACCGCGGTTCGGCAGCTGGTGCGCCGGGCGCAGCCGGTGCGCGGGCCCCCGCAGCCGGCTTGAGGAGGTAGGGGAAGTCGGGAGGTTAAATAGTGGAAAACTGTGCTCGCTGACGCCCGGTCCCGCATCGCGGGAGCAGAAGGACCTGGGCAGCGGGCAGGGAGGGGTTGACGATGCCTGTCTATCAGTACACCGGTAAGTCGCGTACGGGGGCCGCTGTCAGCGGCCAACGGAATGCCGCGAACAAGACCCAGTTGGCGGCATTACTCCGCAGGGAGCAGATCACACCGACCGCCATCAAGGAAAAAGGCAAGGAATTCGCCGTGCCCAAGGTGGCCAAGGGCGGAGTCGCGGCCAAGGAGCTGGCCATTTTTTCCGCCAGTTCTCGGTGATGATTGATGCCGGCCTGCCTCTGGTCCAGTGCCTGGAGATTCTGGGCGCGAACCAGGAGAACAAGGCTTTCAAGAGTGCACTTGAGCAGATACGCGCAACTGTGGAGGGAGGCTCGACTCTGGCCAACGCCATGCGCCAGTTCCCCAAGATATTCACCGATCTGCACACCAATATGATCGAGGCTGGAGAAACCGGCGGTATCCTGGACACCATCTTGCAGCGGCTTGCCGGTTACGTCGAGAAAGAGGTCAAGCTGAAGTCCGCCGTCAAGTCGGCCCTGATCTACCCGGTTGCCGTCGTCGCCGTCGCCATCATCGTCGTGGGCGCGCTGATGATCTTTGTAGTGCCCATTTTCGCCAACATGTTTGCCGCGATGAATGTGGAGCTGCCGCTGCCGACCAAAATCGTTGTGGGCTTCAGCAACTTCCTCGCCACTTTTTGGTGGGTGTTCGCGGCCCTGGGTGTGGGCGGCTTCTTGGCCCTGAAGCAGGTGTACGCTAGCCCCGGCGGCCGCTTCGCGATTGACAGCATCATGCTGAAGACGCCCATTTTCGGCATGCTGATCCGCAAGATCGCCGTGGCTCGCTTTACCCGCACGCTGGGCACCCTGATCACCAGCGGCGTTCCCCTTTTGGAGTCATTGACCATCACCGCCCGCACGTCAGGGAATGCAGTGATCGAGAAGGCCATCCTGGGGGTGCGAAAAGCGGTGGAAGAAGGCCGCAACCTCACCGACCCGCTCCGGGAAAGCGAAATCTTCCCCAACATGGTGACGCAGATGATCGGTGTCGGTGAGCAGACTGGCGCCATGGACGCCATGCTGCAAAAGATTGCCGACTTTTACGAAGACGAGGTGGACGCGGCCGTCAAGGACATGCTGACCCTGATGGAACCGGTCATCATTGCCTTCCTCGGCGGTACCGTCGGTGGCGTGGTGGTCGCGCTCTACATGCCTATGTTCAAGCTGATCGGCCAGCTAGCGGGCTAAGACGGCGTCGGAGAACGACCGCACGCCGAGGGGAAAAGTCCGCCAAGGAGAGTCGGGCTTACTGCTGGGGGTTGGGGCAAGCAGATGTGCTTGCCCCAAATAACTTCACATCGACCGCAACGATACACTAGCGGTCCTACGACAGCGGGTCCTACTACTGGCTCCCCGCCTGCCTACGCGGACAGGCCAGTTCCTACACGGCAGCACCAATCAGAAATCATTTGCGGGCCAGGGTACGCAGGAACTGCTCCGGGCCCAGGGTGTTGAGCACGTTGGCGGGCTCCAGCCAGGCACGCCGAGCCACCCTGACGCCGTATTTGATGTTATCCAGATGCTTGGGGTGATGGGCATCGGTGGAGATGACGATCTTGACGCCTCGCTCCTTGGCCATGCGCGCATGGCGCTCGTTCAGGTCGAGCCGCTCGGGCGAGGAGTTGATTTCCAGGTGGATGTTGCGGCGGGCGGCTTCCTCCAGCACGCGCTCCAGGTCGAACGCAAACGGCTTGCGGTGGAGCAACTGCCGTCCGGTGGGATGGGCCAGCACGTTCAGATAGGGATTCTCGAAGGCGCGCAGCAGCCGCTCGGTCATCTCGGGCGGCTCCAGGTTCATGTAGGAATGCACGCTGGCCACCACGATGTCGAGTTGGGCCAGCACCTCATCGTCCAGGTCTAATCGTCCGTCGCGGTGAATGTCGACCTCGATGCCGGCCAGGATGCGGATGCCCTCCGCTTGCTCGTCTGCCTTGCGAATTTCCTCGATCTGGTCCAGAGCACGTTGTTCGTCCAGGCCATTGGTCATGGCCAACGCTTTCGAGTGGTCGGTGATGGCGATGTAGCTGTAGCCGCGGGCGCGGGCCGCTTCGGCCATCTCGCGAATGGAAGCGCGGCCATCGGTGGCGGTAGTATGCATATGCAGGTCGCCCCGGACGTCGGCCGGTTCCAGCAGCCGGGGCAGGCGGCGCTCAGCCGCCGCCTCCAGCTCGCCCCAGTTCTCGCGCAGCTCCGGCGGGATGTAGTCCAGGCCGAGCAAGCGGTAGATTTCCTCCTCGTTGGCGCCTGCCACCTTCTTTTCGTCGCGCGCTTGGAACAGGCCATACTCACTCAGCTTAAGGCCCAGCTTGATGGCGCGGTTACGCAGCGCCACGTTATGTTCTTTGGAGCCGGTGAAATACTGCATCGCCGCGCCATAGCTGGCTGGCTCGAGGAACCGGACGTCCACCTGCATGGCCGGAGGCAGCTTCACGCTGACCTTGTTCTCCCCCTTGGCCACGACTTCTACGATCTTTGGATACTTCAGCAGGTATTCGATTTGCGCTTCTCGCTGCCCGCCGGTGACCAGCACGTCCAGATCGCCGACGGTTTCCTTCCCCCGGCGTAGGCTGCCGGCCGGGGTGACCTGCAACTGGCGCGTTGCGGGTCCCTGCCGCAGGTAGCTGCACAGTTCCTCGGCTGCCTGTTCGGCCACATTCACCAGGAAGCGTCCGGCGCTGAGTCGGTATGCCTCGATGGCCTTCAGGATTTTCTGTTCCAGCTTCTCGCCCATACGCGGCAGCTCACGGATTTTCCCTTCGCGGCAGAGTTGTTCGACTTCGTTCAAGGTCGCCGCCCGGTAGGTGCTCCAGATCAGCGCGATGCTCTTAGGTCCCAGGCCCTGGATGCGCAGCAACTCCAGCACTCCGGTCGGAAATTTCTCGAGCAGTTCCCGGCGGCTGGTGAGATCGCCGGTGAGGCAGATTTCCCGAAGGTGCGCCACCATGCCCTTACCGATGCCCGGAATAGCCAGCAACTGCCGGTCGCCTGCTTTGGTGTCCGGATGGCCGACGATCTCACCGATGCGCTCCGGCCAGGTCTCCACCGCCTGCGCGGCGTTTCGGTAGCTGCGCACGCGGAAGCCGTCCTCGCCGGCGACTTCCATCAGGTCGGCCGTGTCCGCAAGCAGCCTCGCAATCTCCTTGTTCTCCATTTTCTGTAGACAAATTATACGGGTTGGCGCCGTCCTTCGGGCACGGCAACTCTCTCTAAAACGCCCTAACCCGGCAACGGCCCAACTGTCGTTCCGAGCGAAGCGAGGAATCTGCTTTTCCAGGCCGCGACAAGCAGGTCCCTCGCTACGCTCGGGATGACAGCTCGGAGTGGCGGCACCTTATCAGGCCGCTCATGGGGACACCACACTAGCCTGCGTCGCCATCAGCGGTCAAAAAGCGGCAAGATGGGCAAAACCGGCAAGGCAGCATTAGTCCCGGATTTCCTTTATGAACTATCGGCGGCAACCTTCTGAATGACTCCAACGTCAGTATTGATGCGGGTTCCAGCATCAACATTGCCTTCCGGAGGTGTACACCGAATGGGTGAGAGCCAAAAACAGGCGTTTCAACTG
>JAKZXP010000099.1:0-3492 GCA_047514915.1 Terriglobia bacterium | reverse complement strand
GTCGTCCGGGGTTCCGCTCACCATTTCATTGATCCAGCCGTTGATCTGCGGCTCGCCCCAAAACAGGTCAATTCGCAGCGTCTGGACCTTAAGGTCTTCGATCAACTCCAGATCGCGCCGGTAGCGCCACATGGGCACGATGCCGGAGTTCATGAAGTCGAATTTCTTTACCAGGGGCGGATCGACGGCGACGTCAAAGTCGACGATGACAGTGGTATCCGGCGGGGCGGCAGCGGGCATATTGGACATAAGAACATACTCTTCAGAATAACTGGCGAGCAACAGCAGACAGGTCAAAACGAGCAGCAGAGGCTTCAGCTTGCGCACAGGCGCCCGTCCTCGTGGCATACTGACGGCACCAGGTGCATGCCGCCAGTATACCGATAGCACAGGATGTAGCCCAACCAGGCGCTACTCCTGCATCACGGCATCCACCCTTGCGCAGACGCCGCTCAAGGCCTCCTCAGCCGATTTCTTGTTGTTGAGGATTTCAGACAGGGCATCGCCAAAGCCATCCGAGCCCTGAATCTGGTCCGTTCTTTCGTTGTACATGCTCGGATAGGTTGTCAGATCCCAGTCCAGCGGATCAAGCTGCGCCGCCTTGGTGTTTGCGGGCGCGTAGGAGGCACCGACAAAGTATTCGCCCTGGGCGAAGTCCTGGTAGGCCGGTATCAGCGTCATGATCGAGCCGAAGTCGCCGACCGAGCCTTCGGTGGCAATCCAGCTGACGAGATGCCAGGCCAGGTCCTTGTTGGCGGAACCGCTAAAGATGCTCCACATATGCACCTGGATGACCGTTGCGTTACCGGCATCGCCGCGCGGCAAGGGCGCAATGTCATAGTTCAGACCGGGGTTCTGGTCTTCAACCAGTTTGGCCTGTTCAAACGAGCCCTGCTGCATGGCGACCTGGCCGCCTACCCAGCGCAGGAAGCCAACCTGCTCGGCGTGTGCATCCGGCTTCATGGTCGAATGATCCGTCCACATCAGGTCCTGGATGAATTGCCATGCCCGAACGCTGTCGGGGTGTTCCAGGTTACAGCTTTGCCTGTCCGGCAGCGTCATGGCACTGCCGCCAAAGGCAAAGAGGATCGGATCGTAGCCATTGCCCCAGGGCCAGACAAAGTGATTGTAGAAACCCCATTGATCGATTCTGGCGGGGTCGAAGTACGCTGACGCGGGCGTGTTGCCCTCGCCGTCGAGGGTTAACTGCGTCGCCCAGTCACGAACATCATCCCAGGTGTAATCGCCGTCAGACGGCGGGTAGGCCAGGCCGGCGGCGTCGAACATGTCCTTGTTGTACCAGAGGCTCTGAATGTTGAAGCCCATCGGCAGACCAACAACCTGACCATCGCGCAGGCTGGTCACGGCTTCCACGGTTACCGGATGGAAATCTTCGAGGGCAAGATTTGGGTCCGCCTCAATCAGGGGTGTGAGGTCCTCGAGGACACCATCATTGGCCATGGCGTTGTAGTTCCAGCTGCCTGGCACGAAGACATCGGCCATCGTGCCACCGGCAATCAGGGTCTTGCAGGCGGCGTAGTTCGCACCGCAGCCGCCGGCGTCGAGCAACTCAATTTCGACGTCCGGGAAGGCCTCGCGGTAGTTGGCAATGGCAGCCTCATAGGTGTCGATGTCCGGGGGGCCGCCCCACATAAACACGGTGAGTTGCCCGGACGGCGCTGCATCCTGCGCAACTGTTGAGGCGAGCCCGAGTGATGTCAGGAGTAGAATGGAGAGAAAAACAGCAAGGAAGCTTTTGGGGAGAAAACGAACCGGTCGAAAGAGAAATCTGTTCATTTCTTGCTCCTGTTCTTGTTATGCAATTGTCGGCGACGAAACTAGTGGTTTACGGCGCAACACCTCCTCTGCTGCAGGCCTTATTGCCAACAAACTTATCCCCAGGGCGTGTGCCTGTCAAATCAGGAGCCGGATGCTGGCCTGGCCACGCTGCCTGAGGGTATGCTGGTAACGTCTTGCCACATGCATTGAGGAAACGTCCTGTGAAAATCACCGGCATTGATTTGTTTGAGTTGAGTGCCGCGTGGGATGAACCTGCCGGCCGCAACCGCGTATCCCTATCCTACGATCTCTACCCCGACCAGGTCCATCCGAATCCACCCAACAAGCGCAAAAGCGAGTTGAAGCATATCTACCTTGAGCTGCAGACTGATGACGATGTTTCCGGCCTCTTCGGGCCGATTGACCGGCGCCAGGCGTTCCTGATTGCCACGGAACTGGGCCCGCTGCTGCGGGGCCACGATCCCCTGGCGACGGAACTGCTGTTTGACCTCATGCTACGGCTGGAGCGGCACGGGCGTTCCGGCGTGTTCATGACCGCGATCAGCGCCATCGACTGCGCGCTCTGGGACCTGAAGGGCAAGGCCTGGGGCCAGCCCGTCTGGCGCCTGCTGGGCGGGCCGACGCGCCAGCGGGTGCCGGCCTATGCCAGTATGCTGGGCCATTCGGTCGAGCCGGAGGCAGCGGCGCAGGGCGCGGTGGACTTCCAGGCGCAGGGCTATCCCGCGCAAAAGTGGTTTTTCCGCCATGGCCCCGGTGCCGGTCAGGAAGGGCTGGAGAAGAACATTGCGCTGGCCCGGGCAGTCCGTGAAGCCGTCGGCCCGCATTATCCGCTGATGTTCGATGCCTTCATGAGCTGGAATGTATCCTATGCGACCCAAATGCTGCATGCCCTGGAGCCGCTCAACCTCACCTGGCTGGAAGAGCCGATCCCGCCGGAACGGGTGAGCGAATTGCGCAAGCTGCGGCAGGCATCCAGGGTGCCGATTGCCACTGGCGAACACGTCTACACGCGCTGGCAGAGCAAGGAATTGCTGGTCAACGGGGCGGTGGACTTCCTGCAGAATGACCCGGACTGGACCGGCGGCATCTCCGAGCTGGTGAAAATCTGCGCGCTGGCCTCGGCCTTTGAAGTGCCGGTGATCGCGCATGGACATTCGCTGCTTGGCGCGCTGCACGTCGCTGCGTCGCAGTCACCCGCCGCCGTGCCCTGGGTGGAGTATCTGGTCTATCACCAACCGGCCAGGCAGCATTTTCTCAACCCGGTGTATGCGCCGGAGAATGGCCACGTCGCGCTGCCGGTGCTGCCGGGGCTGGGCATCGTGCTGGATGAGAGCAAGATCGAACAGCGAGTGGAGCTGACGTTTTAGAGTTTGCGGGGTTGCCGTGCTGGCAGGGCGCCCTCACCCCCCGGCCCCCTTTCCCGTCTTTGACGGGAGCCCTTCCCGCCGCTCACGACGGGAGCCCTTCAGGGAGAGGGGGAGAAAGCTTACTCAACAGGCAGTAGTAGTCTCACACCTCGGATTATTACTACCGATAAGACCTCTTATCAGTTTGTAACTGCCAAAGTCTCACCTCACGTCAGCCACCAGCGGCGCCACACCCCACTCCTGCGCCAACTCCTGCAACACGTCCCAGGCAGGCTGTGGCAGCGGAATGCCGTCGCGCAGGCGCTGCGCCATGCGACTTAAGGGA
>JAKZXP010000098.1:0-6535 GCA_047514915.1 Terriglobia bacterium | reverse complement strand
GTGCTCCATGGCCGAGATGAGCACTTCGTCGCCTCGCTCGACGTGCGTGCGACCGAAGCTGTGCGCCACCAGGTTGATGGCCTCGGTGGCGCCCCGCACGAAGATGATTTCCCGTAGGTCGGCGGCATTCAAGAAATCCTTGACCTTGCGCCGGGTGCCCTCGAAGGCTTCCGTGGCCCGCTCACTAAGCTGGTGAACGCCGCGGTGGACGTTGGAACAGTCCCGCAGGTAGAAGCGAAGCTCGGCGTCAATCACCACCTGCGGCTTCTGGCTGGTGGCCGCATTGTCCAGGTAGACCAGGGGCTTGCCGCGCACGGTTTGCTTGAGGATCGGGAAGTCCTCCCGAATCTTTTGCACGTCAAGGATTGCCTCTCGAGCCGGGGAACTCAACACAGGACTGCCACCAGTGCGCATCACTTCAACTCCTCCGGCCTTCAACTCGTCCGGCCCCCGGCCAGCTGCGCAAACAACTCCCCCTCCACCCAGCTGCGCACGGCCTCCACCTTCATCTGGCCCAAAGGCTCGCTGGCGAAGGCGTAGGCGAGCAGGTCGCGAGCTGCCTGAAGGTCCATGCCGCGCGTGCGCAGGTAGAACAAGGCGTCCTGGTCAATTTGCCCAATGGTCGCCCCGTGGGTGCAGCGCACGTCGTCGGCCCAGATCTCAAGCTGCGGCTTGGTATAGATCACCGCATCCTGCGACAGCAACAGGTTCCTGTTGCTCTGCTTGGCGTTGGTCTTCTGCGCGTCCTGCCGCACAATGATTCCACCGTTGAACACCCCGGTGGCTCTTCCATCCAGGATGCCCTTGTAGATCTCGTGGCTGCTACAGTGAGGCCGGGCATGGTCCAGGGTGGTGTGGTTATCCACGTGCTGGCGGCCCGTGCCCAGGCACAGGCCGTTCAGGGTGCACTCGGCGCCTTCCCCGTCCAGCACCGCGGTCAGGTCGTTGCGCACCAGGGCGCCGCCCAACGAAATGTTTTGATTGGTGAAGACGCTGCTGCGCCCCAGATGGACCTGCACCGTCGCCATATGAAAAGCCTGGAGGCTTTCCTTCTGCAGCTTGTAGTGCTCAACGACCGCGCTCTCGCCCACCGCAATCTCGGTGACCGCATTGGTGAAATAGGCGGCCTCGCCCAGCCCAACGTAGCTCTCGATCACAACCGCCTGGCTCTCCCGGTCCAGCACGATCAAGTTCCGCGGGTGGGACACTCGGGAGACCGCATTCCCGGTGGAAACAAACAGCAGATGGATGGGTTCCTCCAGAACTAGGCCCGGGGGAATCCGGAGGAAGGCTCCCTGTTCCAGGAACGCAGTGTTGAGCGCGACAAACGGCTGCCGGTCGTAAGCGGCATAGCGCGCCAGGTGCTGCTCCAGCTCGCCGCTGCGGGAGGCCTCGCCCGCCAGGGCCTCAGCCAGGCTGGCGAGCTGAACACCTTCCGGCAGGCCAGCGGTAGAAGACAGCTCGTGAGAGTAGACGCCGTTGACAAAGACCAGCCGGTTGCTAGTCAATCCAGCCAGCGGCGAGCGCGCCAGCTCTTCGGCGCTCAGGCCGTTTCCTTGCTCCCCGGCGGGCTGAAACGGAATCCGGACGAGCGGGGTAACGTTGGTGTACTTCCACTCCTCCTGATGCGTGGTGGGGAAGCCCAGCTCGCCGAAGCGCTCGATAGCCTGGCGGCGGATCTGGTGAATCCAGGAGGGCGAGTCTGCGCCCAGCCGCTTGTCCAGTTGCGAGAAACTGGCGAAGTAGGGCTCCTGGTTTTCCTTGATCGCTTCAGCGCCAATGGTTGGGAACACGTTTCCCCTAGCCAGTAACCGGCTGCGCGCTCTGGGTAGTCGTCTCCAACCAGGCGTAGCCGTGCTGCTCCAGCTCCAGAGCCAGGGTCTTGTCGCCCGACTTGGCAATGCGACCGTTGTATAGGACGTGCACGAAGTCGGGAACGATGTAGTTCAACAGCCTCTGGTAATGGGTCACCACAAGAATGGCGCGATCCGGGCTGCGCATGGCATTGACCCCGCTGGCCACAATCCTCAGCGCATCAATGTCCAGGCCCGAATCGGTCTCGTCCATGATGGCCAGCCGGGGCTCCAGCACCATCATCTGGAAGATTTCGTTGCGCTTCTTCTCTCCACCCGAGAACCCTTCGTTGACCGAGCGGGTCATCAGGCTCTCCTCCAGCCCCAGCGCCTTCATCTTCTCCCGCATCATTCCCAAGAAGTCCATGGCGTCCAGCTCCGGCAGGCCTTGGTGCTTGCGAATGGTGTTCAGCGCTGCCTTGAGGAAGGAGGCGTTGCTCACCCCGGGAATCTCCACCGGGTACTGGAAGGCGAGGAAGATGCCTTGGCGGGCGCGAACCTCCGGAGACATGGCCAGCAGGTCCTGGCCGTCATAGGTCACCTCGCCGGCGGTGACCTCATAGAGGTCGTGTCCGGCAAGGACATGGGCCAGCGTGCTCTTGCCCGATCCGTTGGGTCCCATGATGGCATGCACCTCGCCCAGGTTTACTTTGAGGTCCACACCGCGCAGGATTTCGATGTCGCCAACCTTGGCGCGCAGATTTTTGATTTCCAGCATGCTCGAAAAAGAACTCCTTCAGCGGGCTGCGGAAAACCTTGCCCGCGTCTCATAGGAGGGCCGACGCGCTTCCTCAGCCCGAAGGATCTGTCTGTCCTACAAGCAATTGTGGTGGAAAAGCGCGCTCCGCTCGGAATGACACCGGCCCCCCCTACGGCACTAGCCCACACTGCCTTCCAGGCTCACACTCAGCAGCTTCTGGGCCTCGACGGCAAACTCCATCGGCAGCTCGCGAAACACCTGCTTGCAGAAGCCGTTGATGATCATCGAGACGGCATCCTCGCTGGAGAGGCCGCGCTGGCGGCAGTAAAAGATCTGGTCCTCGCCGACCTTGGAGGTGGAAGCCTCGTGCTCCACCTGTGCCTCCGGATTCTTGACTTCCAGGTAGGGGAAGGTGTGGGCTCCGCACTGGTCGCCGATCAGCAGCGAGTCGCACTGCGAATAATTCCGCGCGCCGACGGCGCCCGGCAGCATCTTCACCATGCCCCGGTAGGTGTTCTGCCCGTGGCCGGACGAAATCCCCTTGGAGACGATGGTGCTCCGGGTGTTCTTGCCGATGTGGAGCATCTTGGTGCCGGTGTCAGCTTGCTGGTAGTTGTTGGTGGTGGCCACCGAGTAAAACTCGCCCACCGAGTTGTCCCCCAGCAGAATGCAGCTCGGGTACTTCCAGGTGATCGCCGAGCCGGTTTCCACCTGCGTCCAGGAGATCTTGGAATTGACTCCCAGGCACTTGCCGCGCTTGGTCACGAAATTGAAGATGCCGCCCCGACCTTCCTTGTCTCCGGGATACCAGTTCTGGATGGTCGAGTACTTGATCTGCGCGTTGTCCAGCGCGATCAACTCCACCACCGCAGCATGCAACTGGTTGGTGTCGCGCATCGGCGCCGTGCAGCCCTCCAAGTAGCTGACGTAGCTGCCCTCCTCGGCAATGATCAGGGTGCGCTCAAACTGGCCGGTGTTCTGGGCGTTGATGCGGAAGTAGGTGGACAGCTCCATGGGACAGCGGACGCCCTTGGGGATGTAGCAAAACGAGCCGTCGGTGAAGACGGCCGAATTTAGCGTCGCAAAGAAGTTATCGGTGTAAGGAACCACCGAGCCCAGGTACTTGCGGACCAGCTCCGAGTGCTCCCGCACCGCCTCGGAAAACGAGCAGAAGATGATGCCCAGCTCGCCCAGCTTATCCTTGAAGGTGGTGGCCACTGAGACACTGTCGAACACCGCATCTACCGCCACTCCGGCCAGCATCTCTTGCTCCCGCAACGGGATGCCCAGCTTCTCGTAAGTCTTCAGCAGCTCCGGGTCCACCTCGTCCAGGCTCTTGGGCCGGTCCTCCTGCGATTTCGGCGCCGAGTAGTAGACAATGCTCTGGTAGTCAATAGGCGGGTAGTGCACGTTGGCCCAGCTCGGCTCTTTCAACGTGAGCCAGTGCCGGTAGGCCTTTAGCCGCCACTCCAGCATGAACTCCGGCTCGTTCTTCTTGGCCGAAATTAACCGAATGACGTCCTCATTCAACCCAGGGGGTACCGTATCGGTCTCAACTTCCGTGAAGAAACCGTACTTGTACTCCTTGTTGGTAAGCGCCTCGATGTTGTTGACCGGAGTGCTCATAGCTTGTCTTCTCTTCTCCCTCTTAGAAGCTTTGTGTAGAAACTTTCAGTGTCTTCCAACCGAAGGTGACGCTTCACAAAAAGTTTGGGAGCGCCAGCCAAGCGGCAGCGTATGTAATCTATACAAATGAGTCAAGATTAATTTGCCCAACTGTTACTTTGACTTCACAAACCTCCTAGCAAGGTTCAGGATAGCCAATCTAGACTAAAAAGTCAAGATTGATCCGGGTCCATGTGCTTCCTGCTATTTCATTGAAAACAAATAAAGAACTTGGCGCAAAGCTCTGGTTACAAGATCATCCAAAGCGGGACGTTTTTTTGACTTGCCAGGTTCTTGGCGCCGTCAGGCACTCCCTAAACGCACTGCGTGGTGTGCATTAGCTGCGGCGCGACAGGCTCCAGGAAAGCACCCGAAGCCAGCGCCCCAGGTAGGCGAACAGGGCGTAACAGGCCAGAAGCACGAAAACAGAGGGAAGCAGCACGAGACGGAAGGCCGTTCGGAGCAGCTCGGCACCCTCCACATCCAAACGAGCACCCAGGAAGCGTCGAATGGAGGCCCGGTTGGACCAGTCGAGCCAGAAGAAGTCCCCGTTTTCATTCACCACCAGCAGCTTGGAGGGCAGAAAGAACATGAGAAGGAGCTTCCAGCGAAGCAAAACGGATTCCCGCGTGAACAGCAGGCCTGCAACTGAGGCCCGCGAGCGCCTCATAGCGAGCAGCATCTTCCACTTGCTGGCTGCATCGGGCGCCTCCGTCACTCTGTAGACACGCTCAAAGCCGCCGGGGGCCGGCACACCGGGAAAGCAGGTTAACAGCTCAAAACGGGCCCGGGAAAAGATCGGGCGCATCCGCGCGTAGGCTCTCTCCATTACCGATCGCGAACCGCTCTCGACCAGCAGCACCGTTCGGGGCTCGGGGATCCGACTGCGAAAGAAATAGCGCACTTGTCGAAAGTCTATTCGCGAACAGCCGGAGGTTCAATGGACAGAAGAGAAGAAATAGCTAGGTCATCATCCGGCAGCTTGGCTCGGCCGGCAGACACCAACCGCCAGATTGGCTCGGCCAGCCGTGGCCCCGAAGAGGTTTCCGGAGGCTTAGCGCTGCGACTAGGGCGATTTCCTTCCAGTCGTGGAAGCCGGAGCACTAGCAGCGGAAGCGGCCAAGCTAGCGTTGTACAGTTTGATGATGTCTTCGGTCACATCCACAGTCGCGCTAGCCCACGCAACAGGAGCTTGGGGCGAGCTGACGTCGATCACCAGGTGGTAGCCGTTCTCGCGCGCGTACTGATCCAGGATTTTTATCAGCTCCCGCCCGATCTCGTTGACCATCTGCCCCTGGGCCTGCTGGAAGTCGGCGTTGAGGTCCTCGTTGCTGCGATTGAAATCCCTGGTCTTAGTTTCAATCTGCCGCACCAGGTTCCTCCGGGCCTCATCACTGAGAACCCTTTCGCTTTCCTGAAGCTGCTTCCGCAACTTCGCGATTTCCTCTTGTTTGGCCCGCAATTCCTTGTCCTTGGGAGCAAACTGCGCTCGTAACTTCTCCTGTGCCTTCTTCCCCTCCTCCGATTCTACGATGGCCAGCTGAATGTTGATGATGCCGATCTTGGATCCCGGTGTGGGCGCTGGGTTTTGGGCCTGCACGTTACCCAACAGGGCCACCCCCAAAGCAACAGCCAGTACCAAAGAAAAAGCCTGCTTTCTCATCTAAACTCCTAACCGTGAAGTCGGGACCTTTGCCCCTTTCGCAAAGAGCCGGAGGTCTATCCTAGCAAGCCATTATAGTTGTCTCCCCATCACCGGGTCAATCCGGCCCCACACTTTCGCTGACGTGCCAACTGCGCCCGCTGGGGCCACAGTCCCTTGTCTGCCCTCTGCAGTATACAGTTCAGGGGACTCACAAGCGGCTCAGAAAGTCCGGCCGACGCTGAATCGGAAGGTCCGGCTCTTCTCCCGCCAGAACACGCGCGGGGTGGTCAGCACCGCCGACCTGTAGGTGGCGTCGTTGGGGAACTGGCTCCGGTTAATCAGGATCGGCGGGGCCAGGAGGGTCTCCAGTCGGTTCGGGTTGTAGGCCCAGTACACGCGGAACGGAGCATTGACGACCGGCAGCAGCACTTGGACCTCCAATCCGGTCGAGCTGCGAATCTGCCGGTTGGTTCCTGGCAACAATTGTACCCTCGAGGGAAACTCCTGGCCGGGGAACTTAGCCGTCAGGTCTAACAACCGCGAGGGGTTCATCGTGAGCTGGCTCCGCCGCCAGACTGTATTGATCCCGGCGTCGAAGAACGCCGCCAGGACTACCGGCCCGAAAATCGGGACGCGGTATTCGAAGTTGCCGACCGTCTGCAAGTCCCCGCC
>JAKZXP010000097.1:0-2692 GCA_047514915.1 Terriglobia bacterium | reverse complement strand
CTGCCTTGGCGTCGGCGATCTCCTGCTCGCTGACGATCTCGCAAATCCCCGCCGACGCCCGTAATTCGCGGATGGCCTTGGGCCAGGAGATCGGCGCACCGATCTGGATGGCGGTCGCCAGCGACTGTGGGTGCTCCAGCGGCTGGAGTTCCTCCGCGCCTGCCGACAGCATGCGATACAGCGGGGCAGCCCCTTCAGCCTGCACCACCGCCAGCCGCGGCAGCCTGCGAATCAAACCCAGGTCCAACAGTTCCCGCAGCCCCTTGCCGAAAGCAGAGATGTTGCCCAGGTTGCCGCCGGGCAGCACGATCCAATCGGGCTCTTTCCACCCGCACTGCTCCAGTAGCTCAGCCATGATGAGCTTCTGGCCCTCCAAACGAAACGGGTTCACCGAGTTGAGCAGGTAGAGGCCCACCTGGTCGGCTATCTGCAAAATGAGTCGCAGGATCCCGTCGAAGTTAGCCTCTACCTGAAAGGTGACGGCGCCATACTCCAGCGCCTGGGCCAGTTTGCCCATCGCGATCTTGCCGTGCGGAACGAAGACCACCGGACGCAGCCCAGCATGGGACGCATAGGCGGCCATGGAAGCCGAGGTGTTGCCGGTCGAAACGCAGCCCACCAGGCTCATGCCCAGCGCCCGCGCCCGGGCGACCCCGCAGGTCATCCCGTTGTCCTTGAACGAGCCTGTAGGGTTGAAGCCCTGGTGCTTGAAGCGAAGGTTCTCCGCTCCGGCAAAGCGCGCTGCTCTGGGCGACTCCAGCAGCGGCGTGTTCCCCTCCCCGAGCGTGGCCACTACGCCGTAGTCGTCCAGGAAGGGGATCAGTTCGCGGAAGCGCCAGATGCCGCTGGCGTCCAGGCTGTGGAGCGAGGTCCGGCGCTTCTGCCACAGCGCCGGCCACTGCTGCGCGGCGTCTCGGTCAAATTCGAACAGCGCGTCCAACAGGCCGCCGCAGCGTGGACAGGTGTGGATGTTTTCGCTCAGGGGGAAATCGGCGCCGCACCTCGCCCGCACACAGCGGAAATAGCCACTCATTCAGCCTTATGAAACCACAGAATGGACACGTTGAGGATTGAATGATTGTCGATTGGATCATGAAGGAGCGCCTGCAAGCTCCGGCTTCCGAGGAATCCATCGACAATCGTCAATGAGTCAATCGTTAATCATTCTGGCGCCCTGCGTGTCTACCTTCACCGGCCGCACCTCGGCTGTGAGCCGAAGGTCGCGGTAAAGCTGCTCCAGGGCGGCCACGGTGGGCTGAGGCGCCCCCCGGACGAAGGCAATCAGCGAAGGACCCGCCCCACTCAGAGCTACGCCGAGCAGGCCAGGGTCACGAAGCCCGAGCGCTTCGCGGAGTCCCGGCACCAGAGGGGCGCGGTAGGGCTGGTGCAGGCGGTCGGCGAGCGCGGCAGCGAACAGTTCCGAGTCGTCGGCCAGCTCACGCGCGCGCCCGGAAACCAGCGCCCCCACCAGCAGCGCTACCCGCTGCAGGTTGAACACGGCGTCGGCGCGGCTGTAAGAGTTCGGCAGCGCGTTGCGCGCCTCCTGGGTTTCGAGGTGTAACTGCGGAATCGCCAGCACCGGTACGATCTCAGGCGGCCAGGACAAGGCCAGAACCTGAATTTCCCCAGCGCCGCCGCCCTCCGAGCTGCCACCCCGGCAGGCCACCGTCAAACCACCCAGGCAGGAGGCGGCCACGTTGTCCGCATGACCGGCTTCGAGGTGGGCGGCCAACGTTACAATCTGCCTCCCCGACAACCCCAGGCGGCCACAGTGGTTGGCGAGCGTGGCTCCCGCCACGGCGGCCGCGCCGCTGGAGCCTAATCCTCGTGTCAGAGGAATCCCGTTGTCGAGCTCCAGGCAGACGGGCGGGGACTGGCGGCCGGCGCGCTGGAAGGCAGCGCGAAAAGCGGCCAGGACCAGGTTGGAATCGCCGGTGGAGATTCCTTCGATGTGGGGACCGGCGAGCCGCACCGGAGGTTTGCCGGGTGTCGACCCCTCGACTCGCGCCTCCAGGTAGATTTCCAGTGCCAGGCCCAGCACGTCGAAGCCCGGCCCCAGGTTGGCGCTGGAGCCCGGCACGCGCACTGCCGCCGGCAGAATAACCTCACCCACTAGGGGACCTCCTCGGTCCTAAGCAGAAATCCGCGAGTTGATCAGTGTTTCTTAAATCCAGACAGGAATCAATCCGCAGATTACACAGATTTCGCAGATAGAAACGCGGAAGCTTGATCAACGCGATCGCTAAACGAGGCGGAGTTCCTCCCTCGCCCTCCGCACCAAGGCTTGGATGCGGTCCAGTGAAACGACTTCAATGCCGCTCTGTTCCAGCAACTGGCGCGTGAACTGGACCGTCGGGATGGGCCGCGGCTCCGGCTCCACCACCGAGGTCAGAGCCCCCTGCCCGTTGCGCTGGATGCGCTCAAAGGTGAATACCAAGACTTTGGCCTGCTGTATCGAATGCTCAAGAGAGAGCATGTGGATGTAGCGAGGCGCGCCGTTGCTATAGGCGTAGTGAATGCGGAATGGGTCGCCCGGATAGGTGAAGCGCTGGGCCCAAACCCCGCTTTGGAAATGCTCCAGCAAGCCCGCGGCCCGGAATACGCTGTCCACCTCCCGCTTCACCCAGGCAGCGGTTCCAGCACGGGCACCCACGGCGGCCCGCGGCGGCGAGGCCACGAACCGCTCGTAGAG
>JAKZXP010000096.1:0-6590 GCA_047514915.1 Terriglobia bacterium | reverse complement strand
CCAGATTGGGTTGCGCTCGAACGCCACGATGCTCTACGGCCATCTGGAGAATGACGAAGACCGCGTGGATCACCTGGTGCGGCTGCGCGAGTTGCAGGATGAGACCGGCGGCTTCATGACTTACATCCCTCTGGCCTTCCACCCGGCCCATACGGCGCTGGAGTTTCTGCCCTCGACCACCGGCTTTGCCGACCTGAAGAACATCGCCGTCGGCCGGCTGCTGCTCGACAATTTTCCTCACGTCAAGGCCTACTGGATCATGATGACGCCGCGGGTGGCCCAGGTGGCGCTGCGTTTTGGCGCCGACGATATTGACGGCACCGTCATCGAGGAGAAGATTTACCATGATGCCGGGGCTACTACTGCCCAGTCGCTCACCCGGGCTGAATTGCTGCGTCTGATCGGCGATGCCGGCCGCGAGCCGGTTGAACGCGACACCCTGTACCGGCCCGTTACCCGCACCGAAGCCACCCTCACCGTTCAGGTCTGAGTTGCCCAGGGTCTGAGTTGCCCAAGGTCTGAGTTGCAATGACGCTTGTATTGGTCAAAAGACGAACCCCAAACCTGTAATTTTGTCGATTCCTTTGCGATGATAGAATGCGCAGAAAATGAGGTTTCTACCGTGCAGCGCCTTCTGATAGCGATGCCTCTGCTGGTCGGCCTCGGGCTGACCTCGGGTTTCACCCAAACTCGCGCCGATGACCCGGCTCGCCCTCAACCGAAGCCTGTCCTCCAGACCAGCCACACAAGCGCAGTCAATGATGTCGCCTTCAGCCCCGACGGGCGCTGGCTGGCTTCCGGAAGCTCAGACCAGACGGTTAAGCTGTGGGAGGTAGCTACGTGGCGCGCGGTGCGCACGCTGGCCGGCCACAGCAACTCGGTCGAAGCCGTCGCCTTCAGTCCCGACGGGCGCTGGCTGGCCTCGGGCAGCTGGGACAAAATGATCAAGCTGTGGGAGGTAGCCACGGGGCGTGAAGTACGCACGTTGGCCGGCCACAGCAGCTGGGTCGGAGCCGCCGCCTTCAGTCCTGACGGGCTCTGGCTGGCCTCAGGAAGCTGGGATGGGACGATCAAGTTGTGGGAGGTAGCCACGGGGCGCGAGGTGCGCACGTTGGCCGGCCACACCGGCTCGGTCAATGGGGTCGCCTTCAGTCCCGACGGGCGCTGGCTGGCTTCGGCGAACGACGACGAGAGCATCAGGCTGTGGGAAGTAGCTACGGGACGCGAGGCGCGCAAGCAGCCGGGCCGCCGCATGTGCATCGCCTTCAGTCCCGACGGGCGCTGGCTGGCCACGGGGACCTGGCGCAGGACAGTGCTGTTGGAGGCAGCCACGGGGCGCGAGGTGCGCACACTGGCCGGCCACCGCGGCTGGGTCGGAGCCGTTGCCTTCAGTCCCGACGGGCGCTGGCTGGCTTCGGCGAACGAGGACGAGACGGTCAAACTGTGGGAGGTCACCACGGGGCGCGAGGTGCACACGCTGGCCGGCCACACCGGCTCGGTCAATGGAGTCGCCTTCAGTCCCGACGGGCGCTGGCTGGTCTCGGGCAGCGAGGACAAGACGGTCAAGCTGTGGTCGGTCGCCACAGGGCGCGAGGTCCGCACACTGGCCGCCAGCTACCGCAGCGGGTTCGCAGCCTCCATCTTCGTTACCGACGGGCGCTGACTGGTCTCGAGGAGAGGGAACAGCCTCACAAAGGCAAGTGGCGAAGACGCAGGGCGTTGGCGATGACCGAGACCGAGCTGAAGGTCATGGCGGCGGCGGCGATGATGGGGCTCAGCAGCAGGCCGAAGACGGGATAGAGCACGCCGGCGGCGATCGGCACACCCAGCGAGTTGTAGACAAACGCAAAGAACAGGTTCTGCCGGATGTTGCGCATAGTCCCGCGGCTGAGCCGGCGGGCACGGGCAATCCCGCGCAGGTCTCCCTTCACAAGCGTCACTCCGGCGCTTTCCATAGCGACATCCGTGCCGGTGCCCATAGCGATGCCCACCTGTGCCAGCGCCAGCGCAGGAGCGTCGTTGATGCCGTCGCCGGCCATGGCCACCACACGGCCTTCCTCCTGCAGTCGTTTCACCACCTCGTGTTTCTGCTCGGGCAACACCTCGGCGGCCACTTCCTCGATGCCCAGCTTGCGGGCTACGGCGGCGGCCGTCGTGGAGTTGTCTCCGGTGAGCATGAAGATGCGGACCCCGTCCTGCCGCAGCATTTCGATGGCCTGGTAAGTGGACTGCTTGATCGGGTCGGCGACGGCCAGCAACCCGGCGAGGCGACCGTCCACGGCCACGAAGACCACCGTGGCGCCCTCGCGCTGCAATTCCTCCGCTCGTTGTTGCAGTGAGGCCAGGTCCAGGCCCAGCTCCAGCAGAAGCTTGCGGTTGCCCAGAGCCACGCTGCGGCCTTCCACGGTGCCCAGCACGCCTTTCCCGGTCAAGGAGCGGAACTCTTTCACCGGGCGGAGTTCGAGGCCCTTTTCCTGGGCCGCAGTGACGATTGCCGCCGCCAGCGGATGCTCGCTGGCTCGTTCCAGGCTCGCCGCCAGGTAGAGCAGTTCTGATTCGTCTTGCTCAGGCAGGGCTACCACCGCGGCGAGGCGAGGCTTGCCCTCAGTGAGCGTGCCGGTCTTGTCCACCACCAGCGTGTCCACTTTCTCCAGAATCTCCAACGCCTCGGCGTTCTTGATCAGCACGCCCGTGGTGGCGCCGCGCCCGGTCCCGACCATGATGGACATGGGCGTCGCCAGTCCCAGTGCGCAAGGGCAGGCAATGATCAGCACAGCCACGGCATTGACGATGGCATAGGCCAGGCGCGGTTGCGGGCCGATCAAGCCCCAGACCACGAAGGTGACGGCGGCGACAGCGACCACCGCCGGCACAAAGTAGGAGGCGACCACGTCAGCCAGCCGCTGGATGGGAGCGCGGCTGCGCTGGGCTTCGCTGACCAGGCGCACGATGCGCGCCAGCAGCGTTTCGCTGCCGACGTGCTCGGCCTGCATCAAGAACATTCCGGTGCCGTTGACCGTGCCGGCGGTGACGCGGCTGCCTGCGGTCTTCTCCACGGGAATGGGTTCACCGGTCACCATGGACTCGTCCACGGCACTGTTGCCTTCGAGCACCGCTCCGTCCACGGGCACCTTCTCTCCGGGGCGGACGCGCAACCGGTCGCCGGGCCGAACGCGCTGCAGCGGCACGTCCTGTTCGGTGCCGTCGTTCCCCACAAGACGGGCCGTCGCTGGCGTCAGGCGCAGAAGCGCCCGGATGGCGCTGCTGGTGCGGCTACGGGCACGCAACTCCAGCACCTGGCCCAGCAGCACCAATGTCGTGATGATCGCAGCGGCTTCGAAGTAGACTGCGGGCGCGCCACCGTGGAGGCGGAACGAGGCCGGGAAGATGCTGGGGAACAGCGTCGCGACCAGGCTGCAGGTGTAGGCTACGCCGACGCCGACGGCGATCAGCGTGAACATGTTCAAGCTGCGTGTGACGATGGAGGCCCAGCCGCGCTGAAAGAACGGCCAGCCGCCCCACAAGACCACCGGCGTGGCCAGCGCCACTTGTAGCCAGGTTAAAGCTCTAGGGGAAAGACCCAGAGGCAGCGGCCGGCCCGCCACCATCTCCCACATGGCCACCACAAGCAGCGGGGCTGCCAGAATCAGGCTGACCCAAAACCGCCGGCTCATGTCTACCAGTTCGGGGTTCGCCTCTTCCTCAGCCGTCACCGTCCGCGGCTCCAGAGCCATGCCGCAAATGGGGCAGGCGCCCGGCTCCTGGCGGACGACTTTCGGGTGCATCGGGCAGACGTACTCGGTCTTTGTGGCCGGTGCCAAGGGAACCGAGGGCTCCATCGCCATCCCGCAGTCGGGGCAGGCACCCGGGTGTGGCTGGCGCACCTCGGGGTGCATAGGGCAGGTGTAGGTTTGGACTTCATCTGCCAGCGGTGGTGCGGCAGCGGGGGGATCATTCGTCATCTTTGTGACTCATGGTGACTCACGCAGGCCTCGGTTCAGGCACTTCGCTCGGGCTAAAACGAAAACCTCAAAGTGAACCTGAACGCGCGGCCGTCGTTGAGGGTGCGAGTGATCTGGCCAAAACGATCAGTCGTGAGTTGGCGGCCCGGTGCGGCGAACTGTGGGTGGTTGAGGAAGTTGACGGACTCGGCCCGGAACAGTAGCGACTTGTCCCCACCCAACGACCATCGCCGCGAGAGTCCGGCGTTGACGTTCCAGATGCCGTCCTTGCGAAACGTGTTACGGCCCAGATTGCCCCGGAGGTCGGTGGGTTCGATGAATGAGAAAGCCGACAGCGGCAGCATCTCTTGGGAGGTGTCCGGATTGTCGATGGTGCGACCAAGAATCGAGGGATCCAGCAGAATCGGGTTGTCGCGGCCGGTACCGTCCACATTCCCAAAGCCGGGTGCGTCGGAGCCCGTCTGCACCCTAAACGGAGTGCCAGACTTCAGCAGAATGATGGAACTAATCTGCCACCGGCCCAGGATTCTACCAATCCAGCCGCTTTGCATCGGGCGAGGCGGAGTCTCATAGTTGACGCGCCACAACAAGGCGTGGGGCTGATCGAAAGAGCTGAGGCCTTTCATCTCCCTCTGGTAGTCAAATCCACTTGGGCTTAGTGATCGCCACGCATCAAATCCCGAGGCCGTGCCGGTGTAATCAGCCCCCAAGTCGATCGCTTTGCTAAACCAATAGGACGCGTCGAGTGTCAAACCCCTCCAGTGGGGTAAGGTGAACCTGACCTTCCCGGCGTCGAAATACCCACGGGATCCGTTCAGAATACGCCGTACCTCGAAGAACCGCTGGTCGGGTCTCCGTTCGTTGATCGTGCTCGTTGCTTGATCAATGCCATCCACCAGACGGGCGCGGTTCGAAGACCACGTGGTCAGAAGGCGGTGGGAGCGGCTGCCCACGTATCCAAGGGACAACTTCCACTCCCTTGCAAAGCGCAACTCCCAACTGAAATTGTATTGGTGCGAATAGGGAGAGACCAAGTTTGGATCGAGTTGAAAGATCGAACTTCGCGCGGTGGGGTCTAGATCGGATGGCTGCAAATCTTTCAAGGGGTCGGCCAAGTCGGGAACGTCGACTGAGATCAGCAGATTCGCAGGTGGGTTGAATCGGGCCTGCCCGAACGTAACCGGGAAAATCTCGCCATACTGCACCCCATAGGCACCCCGCAATACCCCCCAGCGATCGCTCAAACGGTAGGCGAAGCCGAAACGCGGAGCCCAGTTGTTGCAGTCGCAATCGTAGGGAATGTCACTCAGACCGTTCACCTCCGACGGCTGCGTCACCGGCTGATACCGCAGACCCAGATTGAGCGTCAGCTTCCCATGGACCCGCCAAGCATCTCCCGCAAAGTATTCCATGTCCCAGTTCCGGAACCCGCGATGAACGTTGCCCAGCGCGATTCTGTAACTGCTGGGCGTACCCAGGCGAAGGTTTTCAATCTGGTCGCGACCGAAATCGTTTCCAAAGCTAAACATGCCGCGGTGCCCCGAGCTTTCCATACCGTTGATCTGACGTCGTAGCAACTGAAACCCAGCGTACCAGGTGTGTCGGCCGCGGGTCTGCTGGACCTGCCCGGCGTGGCGGAACATGTTCTGGGCCCGATCGATCGGGACTCGCGACGTAGGCCCAATGAATTGAAGCGCACCACCTACCCAGATCGTGGGTCCGATCGAGGTCTCGTCAGGAACCAACAGCGATCCGATGCGGTCGAAGCCGATCGAGAAATTCGTGGTGGTGCGAGCCGTCCAGGTGCGATTCCAGGTGATGCGCGCGCGGTGGTTCTTGGTCGTGGTGTCGGGGTTCTGGCCGCCGACAATCTGGAAGGCTTCTACGTTTTGGAAAGTCAAGTTGTAACGCAGAGAGAGACGGTCCTGGTCGCCCCAGGTCTGGTCGAGCACTCCTCCCACTCGATCGTTGTCGATCGTCTGCGGAGCGTTGGCGTTGAGGGCGCGTGGGTTGATGTCAGTTCGATTGGGGAGTTCGTCGGGATAGGCTGCCAGGATCCTCTCAATTATCGCGCGAGTGGCGGGATCATTGGAGAGCGGGGTCCGCTCGTCTGCTTTTGGCACGAGAACATTCCCGTTGACCTGGCCGCGTATCTTTCTTTGGCTGGCATTGACCGTCAGGCTGGCCCCCTCCCAAAGCGGAATGCCGAGAGAGAAGCCGTAATCGTTGGTGCGAGCCGGTTGCACGTCTCCGGCTTGAAAGAACGACCGAGCGCTGAAAATGCTATTGTCGTGGCCCCAATAAAAGTCGCCGTGAACGCGTTGGACCCTCGAAGGCTGCAGATGCAGTGGCGCCATCGCAGGCCCTCCGAACTCGCTTCCGAAGTAGTTGTGATCGACCCGAAATTCACGGATGATGGTGGCCGTCGTCCCCATCCGCACGTTCAGTTCCTTGAGCACGTTGTTGTCGATGAGCGTGATGGAAACATTTTCGTTTCTACGGGCCTCGCCCGCCGATGTTTCTACCTCTCCAAGTAGGTTGAAGGCGGTTCGCTCAGCCGCAGGCTCCGGATCCCACTCGCCGAGGTTTTCCGACGAGATTTCTGGTTCGGGTGGCTGGACATCGCCC
>JAKZXP010000095.1:0-4841 GCA_047514915.1 Terriglobia bacterium | reverse complement strand
CTTAGGGCTTGATTAGCTTCTTCTGAATTGCGTAGAGCGCCAGCTCCAGACGGTCGGAACCCCCGAGCTTGTCGAAGATATTGTGCAGGTGGTCCTTGAGGGTCTGCTCGCTGATAAGCATCTTCTCCTGGCTGCTGAGGTCCGGGTTCCCAATCCATCGTTTCAGGTTTCGATGCGCAGCACCGCCAGGAAAGCTTCCTGAGGAATGTCCACGCGGCCCACTCGTTTCATCCGCCGCTTGCCTTCCTTCTGCCTCTCGAGCAGCTTCCTCTTACGGGTGACGTCGCCGCCGTAGCACTTGGCCAGCACGTTTTTTCGCAACGCCCGCACCGTTTCTCGGGCGATGACCCGGTTGCCGATGGCGGCTTGCAGGTTGACCTCGAATGACTGACGAGGGATCAGCTCTTTCATCTTTTCCACCAGGGCCTTGCCGCGGGCATAGGCGCGGTCGCGGTGCACGACGGTGGAAAGCGCGTCCACCGGCTCGCCCGCCACCAGGATGTCCAGCTTCACTAGCGGGGCCTCACGGTAGCCGGAGAGGTGGTAGTCCAGCGAGGCGTAACCGCGGGAAACCGTTTTCAAACGGTCGTAGAAATCCAGCACAACCTCATTCAGGGGAAGTTCATAGGTCAGCAGGACACGCCCCGGCGCCAGGTATTCGAAGCCCTTCTGCACGCCACGTTTCTCTCCCAGCAGCTTCAGGACGTTTCCCAGGTATTCGTCGGGAGTGACGATGGTGGCGGTGAGAATGGGCTCCTCGATCTGAGCGATTTCTTGCAACGCCGGCAACCGACTGGGGTTGTCCAGTTCGCGCATCTCGCCCGAGTGAGTGATCACACGGTAGCGAACACCCGGAGCCGTAGTGATCAACTCCAAGTGGAACTCGCGCTCCAACCGCTCCTGCACGATTTCCATGTGCAACAGTCCCAGGAATCCGCAGCGGAATCCGAAGCCAAGCGCCTCCGAACTCTCCGGTTCGAAGAAGAACGAGGAATCATTGAGTCGCAGCTTGTTCAGAGCGTCGCGCAAGGGCTCCTGGTGGTCGGCATCCACCGGATAGAGCCCGGCAAAGACCATCGGCTTGGCCTCGTCGAAGCCGGGCAGGGGCGCGGCGGCAGGCCGCCGATCCTCGGTGAGGGTGTCGCCAATCTTGGTGTCCGCCACACGCTTAATGTTGGCCACCACCAGTCCCACCTCGCCCGGCCCGAGTTGGGTGACCGCAACGGGCTTAGGCGTCAGCACGCCCAATTCCTCAACCGTAAAGACCTGGCCGTTGGACCACAGCCGGATGCGCTGGCCGCAGTGCAGAGTCCCTTCCTTCATTCGCACCAGCACCACTGCGCCGCGGTAGGGGTCGAACCAGGAGTCGAAAATCAGGGCACGCAGTGGGTCTTGCGGATCGCCCTGGGGAGCAGGCACGCGGGCTACCACCGCTTCCAGCACCTCCTCGATCCCTCCTCCGTGCTTGGCGCTGATGAGCAGAGCTTCGTGGCCCGCCAAGCCAATCAATTGCTCCACTTGCGCTCGTACTCTTTCTGGTTCGGCCGCCGGCAGGTCAATCTTGTTGATGACCGGGATGATTTCCAGGTTGTGCTCCAGAGCCAGGAAGGTATTGGCCAGCGTCTGCGCTTCCACACCTTGCGAGGCGTCCACCACCAGCAACGCTCCTTCGCAAGCGGCCAGGCTGCGCGAGACCTCGTAGGTAAAGTCCACGTGCCCCGGCGTGTCAATCAGGTTGAGCTGATAGGTTTGTCCGTCGCGGGCCCGGTAATTGAGACGAACCGCATGGGCCTTGATGGTGATGCCGCGTTCGCGCTCCAGATCCATACTGTCCAGCACTTGCTCGGCCATCTCGCGCGAGCTCAGCGCTCCTGTCCATTCCAGCAGCCGGTCGGCGAGCGTAGATTTCCCGTGGTCAATGTGGGCAATAATCGAGAAATTGCGGATTAACTCGCGATGCATCCGAGGAAGACGATTTGCCCAGGAAGAACTCGCAGGTGGGTCAAGGCAGGCACCGAGTTGAACCTAGCAGAGAGGTTGCGCGGTTGTCAATTCCGTCCCGTTTCTTGACTGTCTTGGTTGGATGCTTCTTTTGGGAGTGTAGCTGAGTAGGTGTCTACTGTAGAATGACTTTCGCAGCCAACCCGCCACTGCCGCGGGGTCCCATGCCGGATATCAGCAAGCGCCTGGAAAAAGCCGAAAAATACCTCCAAAAGAACCGGGTCGACGCGGCGATCGAAGAGTACCTGACTGCCTGGAAAGAGGATCCCGCCAACGACGCAGTAGCTGAAATCGTGGCTGACCTCTACGTGCGGCAAAACCATAAGAACCGGGCGCTGGAGTGTTACGGGTACCTGTTCGACAAGCACACAGAGCGAAACGATGGCTCCAAGGCCATTCTGGTGTTCCGCAAGATGGCCAAGCTGGGCGAGCAGGATCCGGACCGGATGCTGACTGTAGCTCGGTTCCAGGAAAAACAGAGGCCCGAGGAAGCACAAGAGAGCTACCGGGTTGTCGCGCAGACCTTCTTGGAGCGCGGCGATCAGAGCAAAGCGCTGGAGGCGCTGCGCGGTCTGGCGGCACTGGACGACCTGAATCCCGACGTGCACCTGCAGCTGGGCGAGGTCGCCCAGAGCCTGGGGCGCAAGGACCTAGCCGCCGGCTCGCTGGTGCGGGCCGCCGAATTGCGCCGCGCCAGCCAGGCCGGAGGCGACGGCGACACCCAGGCCCTCCCGCTACTGGAACAGGCCCACGCCCTGGCTCCCAGTGACGGGCATGTAGTCACGGCGCTGGCCACGGTGCTTTTTGAGTCCGGCAGCCCGGGACGCGCCGCCCAACTGCTGGAACCGCTGGCGGCCCAAGGCCTTCCGGAAGTCAACCGGCTACTGGCTCAGGCGCACCTGGCCACGGGGAACCTGGCTCGCGCCGAGGAACTGCTGTGGGGCATCGCTCCTGAGTTCCCCGACGCCTACCAGCACCTGCAGCGGGTAACGGAGGGCTATCTGCGCCGGCGGAACACTGAGGAAGCCGCCAAACTTCTGCGCAAACTGAAGAAGTCCATGTTCGCAGCCCAGAAGGACCGCGACTTCATCTCCTCCGTGGAGGGATTGCAGCAGAAGGGCCTGGCGGGCGTCGAGGTGTTGGAGTTTCTGGCTGAACTGTACGACGAGTTGAACTACGACTCCCTGTTCAGCAACACACAGGGCCAACTCTTTGACCTGCACGCGGATGCCGAAGAGTACATCAAGGCGGCTAACGCCTTGGACCGCCTGGTGGACGTGGACCCCTACGATGCCCGGAACAGCGAGCGCCTCCAGCGGCTGAGCGGAAAGCTGGACCCGCATCGTTACCAGGCGATTGCTTCCCGCTTCCAGCAGGCTGCCGACACTACGGCTCCAGTGGCTTCTGCCGAAGCGCCGTCGCAAGAGGCTGGGCAGAGTACCGAGGGTGAAGCGGAAAGCGATGTCCTGGAAGACCTGATCTTGCAAGCCGAGATTTTCCAGCAGTACGGGCTGAAGCATCGGGCCGTCGAGCGCCTGCAGCGGATCGCCCGGCTGTTCCCTGGCGAGGAGCAACGCAACGAGAAGCTGCGTTCCCTGTACGCGTCGGCTCAATTCTCACCCAAACCGGCGCCAGCAGCGCCGAGCGGCGAGCCGACTGCCACTCCGTCGGCCGAAGAAACGCTGGCCGACATCACCCGCGTCGCCGAAATCACCCGCAATATCTACCGGGAGGGCACCGTCAAGGCGGTCATGTCCACCGCCGCCAACGAAATCGGAAAAAGCTGGCGGGTCAGTCGTTGTGTCGTCGGCTTGTGCACGCCCGGCAAGCCCCCTTCGGCAGTGCTGGAATACTGTGCCTCGGGCATACCCCAGTCCGAGGTGATTTCCATCGTGAAGCTGGTCTCCTCCCTGGTGCAGATCGCCTCTGACGGGAACCCGCTGTCGGTGGAGGACGCGGCCGCTTCTGCCAAACTCTCCAAGCTTGCCCCGGTCATTCAGTCCCTACAGATCAAGTCGCTGCTGGCGCTGCCCTTGATGGAAACCGATCAGCTCATCGGCATTATTGTGTTCGAGCAATGCGACCGGATACGGCGCTGGCGATCCAACGACGTGGTAGTCCTCAAGACACTCGTGGACCAGACCACGATCGCCATCTCCCACGTCAAATTGCGCAGCTTGATGAAGACGCTGGCGGTGGCCGACGAGGAATCCGGGCTGCTCAACCGCAGCTCCTACCTGAATGCTCTGCTCTCGGAATGCGGTCGGGCGCAAAAGCAGCGCACCCCGCTGTCGGTTCTGCTGCTACAGTTTGGGCGCGAGTCGCAGGCGGCGCGCGAGCTGGAGGAGGCGGTCGTGCAGCCGTACGTGCAGGAGGCAGCGCAGGTGATCATGGGCTACCTGCGCCAGAACGACATCGCCATCCGCTACGACACCACGACACTGGCCCTGGTGCTGCCCGACACCAAGGGCAAGGACGTGTTCTTCGTGGTGGACAAGATGCGCAAGATGATAGGCGAAGTCAAGATGGCCGGCGGAGACGGCCTGCCAATGACCGCCGGCATCGCCGAAGCATTCCTGGAAGGCGACATCGACCCGGTGGACAGCGTCACCGAACTGATCAATCGCCTGGAACAGGCCCTGGAGGGGGCCCAGGGGGAGGGTGGCGACACCTCTAAACTGGTGAAGCCGCCGCTGGAATCGTCCGCCGCCGCCTGACCGCAGGTGATTCCCGCCAGGAGTTCCTAGCCCCAGGAGTATCGAGCCATGGAAGTGCATAAGGCCTAGCGATGGAAGTGCACAAGGTAGGTGTAGTGGGCTGTGGGCTGATGGGCTCAGGCA
>JAKZXP010000094.1:0-2752 GCA_047514915.1 Terriglobia bacterium | reverse complement strand
GCCCAGGATGACGTCTTCAATCTCGGCAGGGTCCAGGCCAGGCGTGCGCTGGAGCAGCGCCAAAAGCACGGTAGCGGCCATGTCGTCCGGACGCGTCGCCCGTAGCGTGCCCTTTTGCGCCTTGCCGACCGCCGTTCGGGCAACCGTGGTAATTACAGCTTCAGTCATGAGCCACCTCTACATCCGGCGAAAACCTAAATGTAGCAGGATAGCCTCCCCCACCACCCTGTCCAAGGCTCTGTTGGCAGCATTGTTGCTCACAACAATATCGAACGAAACCCACCAGACATCACCTCTCCTGACCGGCTGCATCGGCAATCAGCGCCTCGCTCCATTCCAGCGCTTCCTTTTCGCGTTCCTGGTCTTCCGCCATCGCCCGGTAGCCCGCCCGCAGACCGCCTTCTTGAAGCTCCATCAATTGCTCGACTCTTTCCTCAGTGTCTGAACCCATCCCTGCTCCAGCGATTTTAGATCAAGCAGTTTCTCGTGGAGTAGACTGTCCCACAAATACCTGCAGGGACCGTTAATCTTGCACCGCTTTGAAGTTGTCTCCACGAGTATGACGTCAACTCTTACATCCTCAGGGATTCTCAGTCTTTGTGTATCGTCTGTGAAGGTCAATTCACGCGACTCTCGGAAACGCACACCCACAACGTCGAAATCCGTTAGTGAAGCCGGTTGTCCATGCGCGATGAAGTTTGCCATCGTAAAGTAACCATTCAAACGCAAATACCAAACGCAAAGTAAGTCGGAAAAGTTCATGCCCCCCCAATACATCAATTGCGGAGCGGCTTTCCGGTTTTCAGCGTGTGCGCGATGCGCTCTTGCGTCTTTTTTTCTCCGCACAGGCTCAGGAACGCCTCGCGCTCCAGGTCGAGCAGGTATTGCTCCGAGACGCGCTGGTTGCCGCTGAGGTTCCCGCCCGAGAGCACATGGGCCAACTTGCGGGCCACCAGGGCGTCATGGTCGGTTATGCGCTCGGCCTGCCGCGCCAGGTGAATCCCGAGCTTCAGCGTAGCCAGACCGGCTTCGCCTACCACGCGCAGGTCGTTGCCCAGATTGTTATCCAGATCGTTGCGAAGCCGCGCGGCCGGTGCCGACCGGCTGCTCCGGACCATCTCCAGCGCCAGCGCCTTGGCGTCAGCCACCAGCCGGTCTCGATTCATCGTAATCGAGTCGCTGGGCCGGAGGAAGCGGAAGCGGCGGGCTTCCTCGGCGCTGGTCGAGACTTTGGCGAAGGCGGTCTGCTGGAAAATTTCCTTGGTCGGCTCGAAGATGTCGGCGTCGGACCCGGCGGCTTCGTTGGCGCGGATCAGCATCTCCTTGCAGCCGCCGGCCGCCGGGATCAGGCCGACGCTGGTTTCCACCAGGCCCGTGTACAACTCGGCGTGGGCGCAGATACGCGCCGCGTGCAGCGGGATTTCGCAGCCCCCGCCCAGGGTCATCCCGAACGGCGCCACTACCACGGGGCGCTCGGAGTATTTCAGCGCCTGGGTGACATTCTGGAACTGGCGAATGAACAGTTCCAGCTCCTCCCATTCCTCGCTCTGGATCGCCATCAGCGCCAGCATCAGGTTGGCGCCTACGGAGAAGTTGGCGCCCTGGTTGGCGATGACCATGGCCTCAAAGTTCCGGCCCGTCTCTTCCAGGCCCGCCTGGAGCATGGCCACGATGTCCGGCCCGATAGCGTTCATCTTGGAGTGGAACTCGACGCAGCACACGCCGTCGCCCAGGTCCACCAGGCTGGCGCCCGGATTCTTGCGGATTAGCCGTGAGCGCTGCTTCTCATCGGCCAGCACGATGATGTCGGCGGGTTGCTCCAAGGAGAAATAGGTGCCAGAGCCGAAGTCAAAGTACTCAGCTCGCCCATTGTGTCGGCGATAGAAGGAGAAGGCGCCGGCGGCCAGCATGCGGCGCACATTTTCCGGCACGTCGCGCCCTTCTTTTTCCAGCCGGCCGACAGTGGCCGCCAGGCCCAGCGCGTCCCACATTTCAAACGGCCCCAGCTCCCAGCCGAAGCCCCACTTCATCGCCTGGTCTATTTCTAGGATGCGGTCGCTGATCTCCGGGATTCGGCGAGCGGCGTAGAGGAACACCTCGCTGTGGGCTTTCCAGGCGAAGCGGCCGGCGCGGTCCTCTGAGTTCAGCAGCAAGCGAAGCCGCTCGGCGGGATCGTCCACGTTGCGGATCGTCTCGAGAAGCGGGAAATTGGGCCGTTGCCGGGGGCGATATTCGAGCGTCTTCAAATCGAGAGCCAGGATCTCGCTTTGCCCGTCGCCCTTGCCGACCTTCTTGTAAAAACCCTGGCGGGTCTTGTCGCCCAGCCAGTTGCGCTGGAGCATCTGCTGGAGGAAGGGCGGGACACGGTAGAAGTCACGTCTCTCATCCTCGGGGGCGTTCTCGAAGATGTTGCCGATGACGTGGGCCGCGGTGTCCAGGCCCACCAGGTCCAGCAAGCGGAACGTGGCGGTCTTCGGCGCGCCGACGGCCGGGCCGGTCAACGCGTCCACTTCCTCCACCGTCAATCCCTCCTGCTCGACGAGCCGCATCAGGTTCACCAGCGAGAAGGTCCCGATGCGGTTGGCGATGAAGTTGGGCGTGTCCTTGGCGAGGATGATGCCCTTGCCCAAGCGCTGCTCCGCAAACTCGGCCAGCCGTTCGACCACCTCCGTCAGCGTGTCGCGGCCCGGGATCAGCTCCAGCAGGTGCAGGTACCGAGGCGGGTTGAAGAAGTGAGTGCCGAGCCTGTCTC
>JAKZXP010000093.1:0-3810 GCA_047514915.1 Terriglobia bacterium | reverse complement strand
ATACCACTCCCTGAGGGCCTGGAGGAGACGGCAAGCGCAACAGTGATCTGCTGCGGGAAGCATCTGGCCTTTGCGGCTTAGACTTCGCTCTGGAAATACAGGCCCATATTGCGGAATTTTTGCCGCCGGCGTTCCAACAGGTCTCGCGGCGGAATGCGCTCCAGCTCGGTCAGGCAGCGTTCCAGGACGGGTTCCAGCAGAGCGGCGGCCGCCCGGTGGTCAGTGTGGGCGCCGCGCGGCGGTTCCGGGACGATTTCGTCTATCAGCTTCAGGCCGAGCAGGTCCTGTGCCGTCAGCTTCAACGCTTGGGAGGCCAAGTCGGCTTTTCCGGAATCGCGCCAGATAATGGCGGCGCAACTCTCCGGTGAAATCACGCTGTAGATGGCGTTCTCCAGGATCAGGATGTGGTCGCCCACTCCAATGCCCAGCGCGCCGCCGCTACCCCCCTCCCCAATGCAGGTCACCACGATAGGCACCGGCAGGCGAGACATCTCGCGCAGGTTGCGGGCGATGGCTTCGGCCTGTCCGCGCGCCTCGGCGTCCGTGCCCGGGTAAGCGCCGGGCGTGTCCAGAAAGGTGAGGATGGGGCACCCGAACTTGGCGGCAAACTGCATCACCCGCAGGGCTTTGCGATAGCCCTCCGGCTTGCTCATTCCGAAGTTGCGGTGCAACTTGTCCTTGGTGGTGCGCCCTTTCTGGTGGCCCAGGGCGACTACGCGCCGACCGTGGAAGCGGGCCATGCCGCAGACGATGGCCGGGTCGTCGCCGAAATTGCGATCGCCATGGACTTCGCTGAATTCTTCGAACACCAATCCTACCAAGTCCAGGAAATATGGGCGTTGCGGGTGTCGGGCCAGCTGGACGCTCCGCCAGGCTGCCGGTGGCCCGCTGTCCTGTTGTGCCCGCATCTGTTCCACCATGGCATGAAGATGCCGCAGCCGCTCCTGCGTGGCCGGTTCCTGGCTGAGTTTCTCCAGTTCCCGGATCTCTTTCTCGACGGCCTCCAGATCTCTACCAGGCTGCTCCGGCTCAGACGACATTTCTTTTGTGGAAAACCTTTCCGCAGATTCCTGTCAGCCAGATTCCTGTCAGGATGCCGAGAACCTTTTCCAGTGTGCATTCCGAAGGCCGGCGCCGCCAGAGCCGCCGGTCGGCCTGAGGAATCTGCTTCTCCAGCGAGGAGTGCAGTTGCGAAGCAGATTCCTCGCTTCGCTCGAAATGACAACTGGGCCGTTTCTTACGCAGGCTGCTGATGTCGCGTCCCAGAAATTCGCTACAAAAGCTCATGACCACTCGCTCACGCTCGTGGCTCGGAAGCGCGTTGGAAATACAGAGCCGCGCGCGTCAGCAAGCGGTCCCACAAGCGCACAAACATATGCAACGTTTTTCCGAGACACAGCACTAGATCACTACCACCGAGCCTTTGCCGCAGATGGTCTCCACCTCGGACAGAAATTCCTTGTCAGGCCGGACCTTCAAGGTCGGCTCTAAGGTGACACGGAAGTCGCCTTCGCGGATGATTTCCAGCCGCACGTTGGCCCGGCCGGGCTTGCGCTGGAACAGGTCGGCCAGGCGCTGGGCGGCGCCGTTGCCGGACCCGTTGGCGCTTAGCCGAATGCGAATCACCAGATTCTCCGGCAGCTTCACTTCCACCGCGTCCAGGGCCACCAGGTCGCTCACGGCGATCTTTGGTGTTGTGTTTTCTTCCGGATGGATACGACCGCGCACAAAGACCGCTGCATCGGTGTGCATCCGCTCCGAGACGCGCCGGTAGGTTTCCGGGAAAATGAGCAGGTCTACGAACCCGTGCAGGTCTTCTAGCTGAACGATCGCCCAGGGGTCACCCTTCTTGCTGCGCATCTGGCGAAGGCCAGCAATGAGCCCGCCGAGGGTCACCTCTTCACCGGCGGGGCGGTTTTCCAGGCTGGCCGTGTCCGCCGAGCAAATCTCGCGGAGCTTCTCCAAGTAGGTGGCCAGGGGATGGCCGCTGACGTAAAACCCCAGCGTCTCCTTTTCAGCAGCTAGAAGCTGGCGCTCCTCCCATTCCGGAACGTCGGGTAACTGTCCGTGGGGATCCACGGACGCACCCGCCGCAGGCAAGCTGAACAGGCCCTGCTGGCCGGATTCACGGTCCCGTTGCACCTTGGCGCCGGCCTCTAACGCCCGGTCCAGCGCGGCCATCAACTGCGCGCGCCGTCCGCCGAGCGAATCCATTGCGCCGGCACGGATCAGACTTTCCAGAGCCCGTTTGTTCAGGTAGCGCAACTCCACTTTTTCGCAGAACTGGAGCAGGGAAGTGAAGCGGCCGAGCTGACTGCGAGCCTCCAGCACCGCCCGGACGGCCTGCTCACCGACATTCTTGATGGCGCGAAGCCCGAAGCGGATCGCGTTGCCGGCGGGCGTGAAGTCAATCTCGCTCACATTAACGTCGGGCGGCAGAACCGTTACCCCCATCTCCCGGCACTCGTTGATGTAGCGCACCACCTTGTCGGTGTTGCCGGTTTCCGAGGTCAGCAGTGCCGCCATAAACTCCACCGAGTGGTGCGCCTTCAGGTAGGCGGTGATGTAGGCCAGATAGGCATAGGCCGCCGAGTGCGATTTGTTGAAGCCGTAGCCGGCGAACTGCTCCATCAAATCGAAAATTCGCGCAACTTTCCTCTGCTGGAAGCCCCGCGACACGGCACCCTTGACGAAACGTTCGCGCTGCGCGGCCATCTCCTCGGGTTTCTTTTTCCCCATCGCCCGGCGGAGCAGGTCCGCTTCCCCCAGGGAATATCCGGCCAGGCGGTGGGCGATCTGCATCACCTGCTCCTGGTAGACGATAACCCCGAAGGTCTCTTCCAAAATCTCACGCAGTTCCGATAACTCGTAGGTCACCGGACGGTCGCCGTGCTTGCGCTTGACGAAGTCGTCAATCATGCCGCCCTGGATGGGCCCAGGACGGTACAGCGCATTCAGCGCAATCAGGTCTTCCAGGCGGGTGGGGTGGTAGCGGCGGAGAAGGTCGCGCATCCCTGCCGACTCAAACTGGAACACGCCGCTGGTCTGACCCCGGCTGAACAGCGTGTAGGTCTCGGCATCGTCCAGCGGGATCTCCTCCAGCGTCAGGTCCACGCCTCGGGCGTGCAGCAGCCGAAGCGTGTCGTCCACGATGGTCAGTGTGGTCAGGCCCAAAAAGTCCATCTTCAACAAGCCGGCGTGCTCCAGATCGTTCATGTCGAACTGGGTGACAATCTCCTCCTTGTTGGTCTTGTAGAGCGGCACCAGTTCGGTCAGCGGCTTCGAGGAAATCACCACGCCGGCGGCGTGGACTGACGCGTTGCGGACGAATCCTTCCAGCCGCCGCGCGGTGTCGAACACTTCCTGCAGGCGTCCGTCGCGCTCCACAGCGTCCTTGAGCGGAGCCGACTGCGCCAGGGCCTCGTCCAACGTGATGTTCAGTACATTGGGAACCAGCTTCGCCAACCGATCCATCTCCCCGTAGGGCACGTCCATGACGCGCCCTACGTCCTTGATGGCCTGCTTGGCCCCCAGCGTGCCGAAGGTGATGATCTGGGCCACGTTGTCGCGCCCGTACTTGGCGGTGACGTAATCAATCACCTCCCCGCGCCGGTTCATACAAAAGTCAATGTCAATATCGGGCAAGCTCACGCGCTCCGGGTTCAGGAAGCGCTCAAACAGCAGGCCATAGTGGAGGGGGTCGAGGTCAGTAATTTCCAACGCCCAGCTCACGACGCTGCCGGCCGCCGAGCCGCGCCCGGGACCGACGGGGACTCCGTTCCTCCTGGCAAACTGGATAAAGTCCCATAC
>JAKZXP010000092.1:0-8151 GCA_047514915.1 Terriglobia bacterium | reverse complement strand
CCGCTTAACAGTGCTGGAGGAAAAAATGTTTGCGGCCCTGCTCACCGCCGCCAGCGAGCAACGCCTGCTGGCACTCCGCCGCGAACTGGAATCGGCTCTGCGACCCTATCGGAGGAAGCTATCGGCTGAGCAGATGACGCTGCTGGAAAAACAATTTCTCCGTCGGGAACTTGTGGAGGCGGCCGGGCTGCGGCGTCTCAGTCTGTTCCACTGGTGAAGCCGGCAATGGAGCTGCGCATTGAAAAGCTGGTGTATGGAGGCGAGGGCCTGGGACGGCTGGAAGGCCGCGCCGTGCTGCTGCCTCTGGTGCTGCCCGGTGAGCGCGTCGAAGCCCATCCCGTGAAGGAGGAGCCCCGGCTGGTTCGGGCCCGGCTCGCCCAGGTACTGGAGCCTTCGCCGGCACGAATCGCGCCCCACTGCACCTACTTCACGCGGTGCGGCGGTTGCCACTATCAGCATATGGGCTACGAAGAGCAGCTCCTCTATAAAGCAGCCATCCTCCAGGAGACGCTGCGGCGGGTGGGCAAGATCACCGCTCCAGCGCCAGAGCTGCTGGCTTCCCCGCCCTGGCACTACCGCAACCGCGCGCAGTTCAAAACCCACAAGCACGGCGACACATTCCAGCTGGGGTATCTTGAGCTGGGCTCGCATCGGCTGCTGCCCGTGGAGCGCTGTCCCATCAGCTCGCCGCGCATCAATGAAATTCTTCCCCAACTGTGGCAATTGGGCCGGCGCCCCGATTTCCCCGCTGGAAGCGGCGAAATCGAGGTGTTTGTGACGCACGACGACTCCGGCGTGCTGGTAAATGTGGCCAGCCAGGGCCGCTGGCCGGAAACGTTGGTCAGCGCGTTGCATGAGCACATTGCGGATGTTGCCTCGCTGGCCGTGGCGGAAGGCGTGGCCCGGCTTGCCGCCCTCCCCCGGTCCGCAACGAGCCGCGTTTTCGGACGCGGCTACCTACTCTACCGGGCCGGGAATATGGAGCATCGTGTCAGCCACGGCTCGTTTTTCCAGACCAATCGCTTCCTGGCGGATACTCTGGCCGCCGTGGCCACCGAAAATCTGGAGGGAGACACGGCACTGGACCTGTTCGCCGGCGTCGGCTACTTTGCGCTGCACCTGGCGGGCAAGTTCCGCCGCGTGGTGGCCGTCGAATCCAACAACGCCAGTATCCGGGACCTGGAGTCCAACCGGCAGCGGGCCGGGCTGGCGCATGTGGAGGCGGTGCCCGCTACCGCGGAGCAATTTCTGCCCCAACCGAACACTCCGCCGCGCCGCGGCTCCGGCCGACTCCCCTTGCACCCCGACGCCGTGTTGCTGGACCCGCCGCGCGCCGGCCTGAGCAAAGCCGCCGCCGGGCACTTGGCCGACCTGCGGGCGCCCACCATTATCTATGTCTCCTGCGATCCCTCCACGCTGGCGCGCGACTTGGCCCGGCTGACGGCTCGCGACTATCGCCTGGCGCGCCTGCGGCTGGTGGACCTGTTCCCGCAGACGTTTCACATCGAGACGATTGCCACATTGGAAAAGAACTGAGATTTTGTTCGAAGAACCAGGATGACCACCAGGCTGGTAACTGAGTACTACGATCACAGCCGGAGCCCGTCGGCGCTTCGGCTGCATCAGTGATACTGAAATAGGCCGTGCGGAATCCACTATTGCCGATGGCCGCCGCTCTGGCCGGCGGCATTTACGCTGAACGGTGGCTGCGCCTTCACGAGCAGGAGTACCTGCTTTGGATCAGCATCCTGTTGTGTGCCGCGGCGATCGCTTTGCGGCTGCGGCGCCACGCCGGCGCTCTCGCCTTCGCTTTACTGGGCACGGCGTTGGTCGGCTCTTTCTTCCTGTTCCACTGGCGGCACGCTCGGCCGCCTGAGGATATCGCCAACCTCGTGGACGCCGGTCGCGTAGACCTCAGCGAACCCGCCCGGCTGACCGGCTGGATTGCCCAGGCAACACTGCGTCGTGGCCGCGACGAAACCTACCTGTTGCGTCTGGAAGAAGTCGAGAGCCTGCAGCGAATCTGGCCTGCCTCTGGCACTATCCGCCTGCGACACTTCATCCTTGACTCGTTCGAACCACGCCTGAGCTTGCGCTATGGCGAGCGGGTGAGCGTGCTGGCCCGCCTGCGGCTTGTCCGCGGCTTTCTCAATCCTGGCAGCTTCGACCGGCAAGGGCGCGCCCGCCGCCAGGGTGTGCTCTTCTACGCGAGCATCAAGGCAGCGGAATTGGTCGAGCGTCTTCCGGACCAGCTTGGCTCTCGCCAGCCTGGGTCTCGCCAGCCTGGGTCTCGATGGATGGCCGCTCTCGACGGCTTGCGCCGTGCACTGCTCGACCGCCTCGACGCTCTGTTTCCGATGCCGTCGCAAGCGAACGGGTTGCTCCGCGCTCTGCTGTTTGGAGACCGATCAGGTCTGGATCGCCGAGTCCTGGAAAACCTTCGGAAGAGCGGTGCCTACCACGCCCTGGTTGTCTCCGGGCTCCACACTGCCGCCGTGGCCGGTTTCTTGCTGTTACTGCTGCGCCTCTTTCGCTTGCCCCCACTTCCCGCCACGCTGCTGGCGCTGGCCGGCCTGGCCGGTTATGTCGCCCTGGTCGGGAAGAGCGTGCCCACCCAGCGAGCCGCGGTCATGATTGGCCTGTACCTGCTGGCCCGCCTGATCTACCGCGAACGCGCCCTGTTGAATACGATCGCCGCCGCCGCCTTGCTCCTGCTGATTCTCCATCCGGCCGACCTGAACGATGCGGGCTTCCAGCTTTCCTTCTTTGCCGTGCTGCTGATCGCTGCGATTGCCGTGCCCTGGATAGAGCAGACCTCGGCGCCTTACCGCAGGGCCGTGGACGACCTAGAGAATCGCGACCGCGAACTCACACTGGCTCCCCGGCAGGCGCAGTTTCGCATCGAATTGCGAATGCTGCACGACGCACTCCGTGAAAAAGTGCCGGCATGGCTTTTCCTGCCAGCCGTGCGCGTCGCTTTCCGTTTCTACGAACTGGTCGTGGTCTCGCTGGTGATTCAGGTAGGGTTTCTGCTGCCGCTATCGCTCTATTTCTACCGTGCGAGCTGGGTTGGCGTGTCGGCCAATCTTTTCCTTGTGCCGCTTCTGGGGCTGGTGGTGCCGTTAGGACTGGCGACGATGCTGCTGGCGCTCGTCTCCGAGACCTTGGCCGGACTGCTGGCCATTCCCCTGGCCGCGCTGCTGGAAATGATGCTGGCGGCCGCGCGCTGGCACGCGGGGCTGGCCCTTGCCTCCCTGCGCGTGCCGCCGCCTCCGCCGTGGGTCTCGGCAATGTTCCTGCTTGCGACGGCCCTGCTGGCCGGTGGCCTGCTGGCCCGCCGGGCCCGTCCGGCCGCAGCAGGCGCGCTAGCGCTGGCGGTCGCCGCGGTGCTCATCACCTGGCACCCGTTCTCGCCTCAATTGCCGCAGGGCGAAGTCGAGATTACGACCCTGGATGTAGCCCAAGGCGATGCACTGGTGGTGGTGGCCCCTCCGGGGCGGGTGATGGTGGTGGATGTGGGCGGCTTAGTCGCCAGGGACACGGGCGAGATTATCTCCAACTATTTGTGGTCGCGTGGCATTCGCCGCATTGACGTGCTGGCTCTCACCCATGCCCATCACGACCATGTGGCCGGCCTGGAAACGGTGATGGCGAATTTCCAGGTCACCGAGCTGTGGCTGCCATCGATCCCCGACCTGGAAGCCTACCAGCGGCTCCAGCAAAGGGCGCGGCAACGCGATATCCCGGTGCACACGTACAGCCGAGGAGACACGGCCCGCCTGGGCGAGGCCACCATCGCTTTTCTTTCCCCAGGCCCGAACTACCAACCGGCGCGGCGCCCGCACAATGACGATTCTCTGGTGATGCGACTCAGCTACGGCAGGCGCGCGGCATTGCTGGCCGGCGATGTGCAACAGACCATGGAAATGGAGCTATTGCGCGACAATGGTCCGCTGCAGGCCGACTGGCTGAAGGTGCCGCACCACGGGAGCAAGAGTTCGAGCTCGCTGGAGTTCCTGTCCGGGGTGGGCGCCCCATACGGAGTGATTTCGGTAGCAGCTAACAGTCGCTTCGGTCACCCGCACCCGGAGGCTCTGGAGCGATTGCGCGATGCCCGCGTTCGCCTCTTCCGCACCGACCGGGACGGCGCGGTCACCTGGGCCACCGATGGGAACCGCGTGCGCCTCAGCACCTTCCAGTGGGAGCGCCGCCGCGCCACCACCGACCTGTGGTGAATCTCACTGCGGGGCTCGGCAGAATCTTCCACAAGACCTCAGCGGTAAGGACTCAACCTGGCGGACGCTGGCACGCGGACGCTTGCTGGACTAAGGAGCGAAAACATATAATCGAACCGCACTGAGGTGCCCGTCGCCGGGATGAGCCATGAGTTCCGCAAGCGGGAGTCGACTCCCGCGCAAACCCACCGAAGCTGAGATTCGAGAAGAAAGCCGGAAAACACGGCGGCTCCAGTTCCTGGTGCACCTGGTGATGAGCGTGATCAGCCAGAACCAGAACATGCCCATCGAGGAGGCTTTGTCGATGGTGGCGGCTACAAAGCGGGCGGCCCTGACCATGTTTCCGGACAAGGAATTTGCTTTCGACCTGATTTACAAGCCCCGCCTTCAAAGACTGCTCACCGAAAAATACAGGATTCAATAACACTGCGGTTTGGCATCCGGCAGAAGCCTGCCGCTACACGAACAACCCGTGGCAGGCTGAAGCCTGCCGCTACTCAAGGGTCCAAAAGGGTCAAAGTAGCCCACTACCTAACCTGGACGTATCTGGACGCCGGGAGGATCTGTCTGGCATAATTTGTCCATCCGTGTCTGAAGCGCCAGGCTCTGGGGGCTAAGCGTCGGGACGCGAGAGCCTCACAAACGCGTTTTTCGCCACTACGACGCGTGCACGAAGCGGGGGGACCGTCGGTTCGTGGTAGGTGTCGTGATGAATGGAACAACCCATGCAACTTAGCAAAACCACTATCCCCTTCCTGCTGATAACAGCGTTGCTGTTTTCATGCGGTACACCAAAAGCGCCCGAGAAGGCCACTGCTCCAGTCGAGGAAAAGATTGTCCCGGCCGACGCCAAGCTGGAACACCTTTTCACGCGAACAGCCGACATCAAGGGAGGCCTGACAGAGGGACCGGCGGTGGCACCCGACGGCAGCATCTACTTTTCGGACATCGCCTTCGGAAAAGATAAAGGCATGATCCTGCGCTTCGACCCGAAAACAGGCGAGACCACTGTCTTTGCCAAAGACAGCCACAAGTCCAACGGGCTAGCCTTCGACGCCGCGGGTCATTTGATCGCCGCCGAAGGGGGCGACTACGGCGGCCGGCAGATTTCGCGCTGGAACGTTGAAACCGGCAAGCGCACCACATTGGCGGACAACTACAAGGGCAAGAAGTTTAACGCGCCCAACGACCTCGCTATCGACAACCGGGGACGCGTCTACTTCAGCGATCCGCGATACCTGGGCCCGGAAACTCGCGATCTCGACTACTTCGCTATTTTCAGGGTCAACCAAGATGGGACGGTCATTGAAATTACCCGCGAGGTAGCTAAACCGAACGGTGTGGCCCTTAGCCCGGATGAGAAAACGCTTTACGCAGCCGACCTCGACAACGGGAGTGAGCACGTCGACGATCCTAATGCGCCGCCCGGAACGCCGGGACCGATGAAAGTCTATGCTTTCCCGCTCAGTCCAGATGGCTTGGTATCGGGCGAACGGAAGACCCTAGTGGACTTTGGAGACCAAGCCGGCTGCGACGGTATGACGGTGGACGAAGAAGGAAACATCTATCTGGCGGTCCGCAGCGCGAAACGCCCCGGGGTAATGATCATAAATCCCGAAGGCGAAGAACTCGGGTTCATCCCCACAGGTCCGCCCCACCAGGAAAGCGCGGAGAAACGAGTGGGCTTGCCAAGCAATGTCGAATTCGGCATCGGCGAAGAGGCGAACGTGCTCTATGTGACCATCGACACCAGCCTTTACCGGGTCCGGCTCAACGTTAGAGGCTATCATCCGCACCACGCGCAGTAGTGTGGCGGCTGACAAGCTTGCGCCCCCGGGTTCACGTGCCTGTGTGCCAGCCCGGCTGCAGCGGCTTGTTTGGCATCAACATGCTCCTCCAAGGGCGCCCTGCGTCCCATCCGGCCTGAAGAGCCGGCCGGCAACATCGGCGTCCCCGACGAGAAGTTCTCTCAAGAGCTTCTCGATCTCGCCGTCTACAAGGAGTCGGCTAGAAGAGCACAACTCCGGTCGGCCTCCTCCCACGTTATGCCTAACGACCAGGCGCTGCAGCCAAACCCGCGCTTTTGGCGGCTTTGCTGCAGCCCGACTTTGCTGCAGCCCGGCTCTGCTGTAGCCGATCGTTAGGCCCGCTTGGCCGACAGTCGTGAGACAATTCGTCCGTTGGAGGAGCAAACCGATGATCGTCGATTCCCATGCCCATATCTTTGAAAACTGGCATGGCAAATGCGGGCATGACGCCAAGGATCTTCATCTTAAGTATATCCAGAAAAACCTTACTCGCCCGGCGGCGCGGGTCTTCCGGACGCGCGACGGCGCCCCTGCTGATGCCCAACTGCTCTTTCGGCCGGGCGACAACTCTTGGGACGGTCTGCGCGACGATATCGGGTTTCGGGTGGGAACATGCGGCCGCATGGAGTTCACCATCGACGGCATGGACTATTTCGTCCAGTATTATCCCGTTGGCATGGCCGCGATACAATCCCGGCCTGAGCTGATGCTGGCTCAGATGGGCTACGCGGGGGTCAGCCACTGCGTGCTTCAAGCGGGGCCGACCTACGGCATGATGAACGACTACAACGCTTGCGCGCAAAGCGCGCACCCTACCAAATTCACCGGCCTCTTACACGTGGACGACGCCATGGCCTACACCCCCCGGTGGATGGAGGAGGTGGAACGCGCCTACCACCGCCTGGGCCTGCGCGGACTCTATTACTCGGTGGATTCCTTCGCTCGCTATGGCTTCCAGTGGGCCTTCAACGACGCACGCATGAGCCCGTTCTGGGAACTCATTGCCTCTCTCGATATCCCGGTTTTCATGGAGCTGAACGCCTCACCCACCTACGATGAGGGTGGCTACATCGCCAATATCAAAAGGCTCGACGAGCTGCTCACCCGCTATCCCCAGGTCCGTTGGCTCATCGTGATGGGCCCCCCCGTGGCTTACTTTGCCAAAAACGGCAAATGGGAATTTCCCCCGGAGGTCGAGCAGGCCTACCATCGAGACAACGTACAGATTGAGGTCATGTTCCCGATCGCTTGGGGCTGGCATTGGGATTATCCCTATCCCGAGGCCCAGGCCCTCATCCGCGACTTGAGGAATAAATACGGCGCGGAAAAACTCATCTGGGGCTCGGATATGCCCAACGTCGAGCGCTTCTGCACCTACCGCCAGTGCATAGATTACGTGCGCCGGTACTGCGATTTCCTTTCGGACGGGGAAAAGGAGTTGATCCTCGGCCGAAACATTGTACAGCTGTGCAGAATCGAACTTTGAGATGGGATGGTGCGAAGGAGGTTGAACATGTACGGCTGGCGGGGAAAAATCGGATTGCTGGTCCCTTCCGCGAATACCGTTGCGGAGCCAGAAATGAATCGGGTTATTCCTGAAGGGGTTGCGTGTTTTGCGGCGAGGATAAGAAACACCACCACTGACTATGACGGTACCTTGGCGATGCTCAAGCATGTCGAAAGGGCCGCAGATGAATTGGCCAGTGCCCACGTGGATGTCATTGCCTTCGCCTGCACGTCTGGCAGTTTTGTGAAGGGTGGAACAGGTGAAGACGAGCTGAAGAAGCGAATCGAGAGAACCTCGCATATCCCTTCAGTGACCACATCAGGAGCCGTGGTTCTGGCCTTGAAAAACCTCGAGGCAAAGAGGCTTGTCGTTGCAACACCCTATCCTGATGAGATCAATCGATTGGAGAAGCTATATCTCGAAGAAAACGGTTTCCAGGTCCTCACGATAAAAGGCCTGGGAATTACAGATGCCTTCCTAATCGGCTGCGAGATGCCGGACGATACATACCGATTCGTAAAAAGCTTGGATGGTCCCTCTGCGGACGTGATTTTCATTAGCTGTACGAACTTCCAAACGATGGATATCATAGAAAGATTGG
>JAKZXP010000091.1:0-7066 GCA_047514915.1 Terriglobia bacterium | reverse complement strand
AACCACACAGGCTGAAGCCTGTGCCACTTTTCAGCAACTTGCGAGCTGGCGGTGGCACAGACTTCAGTCTGTGCAGGGGTTTTCAGCAGCCTGCTAGAACGTAGCTTAGGCTGGTTTCTGTAACTCCTCAACAATCTCCCGGGCCGCTTGGCGCGCGCGCTCCAGAGCTCCCGGCTCAAAGCTGATGGCTCCCACCCGGGCATGGCCGCCGCCTCCGTAGCGCTCGCAGATCGTGGCCAGGTTGTGCATTCTCGGCGGGGCGTTCCAGGGATTGGAACCCACCGAGATTTTGGTGCGGAACGAGGAGGGGCTGATGCTGACGCTGTAGACCGACTCGGGGAACAGGTGGTAGGGAATAAACTTGCTGTAGCCTTCCATCTCCAGGCCGCTGAGATCGAAAAACACCACCTCGCGTTCGCAACGAGCGTGCTGCCGAATCACTTCGATGGAGTCCAGGTGGCGGCGGTAGAGGGGCCGGAACAGGTTGACGATCTCCGGGTCCTGCATGATGTCGGGCAAGCTGCGGGAGTCCATCATGGGGATCAGGCGGGAAGGCAGCGCGCGTTCCGGGCTGTTTTCGATGACCAACGACAATTGCATGGCCGGTGCTTCCAGCTTCACAGCCGCGGCGGCATCCGAATATTGTGCTCCGTCAATGATGTCGGCCCACTGGATCAGCTCAGCCAGGTCGGGCGCCTGGAAACCGAACCGCTCCTCGGCCACGGCGGCGACAAACTTGGTGCAGGACTTGTAGCTGGGGTCATAGAATTTCTTTCCGCTGCGATCCTGCTGGAAGTGCTGGGCGTCTTCGGGAGTCAGGAAGGCGCTTTGATGGTGGTCAAACCACCAGGTGAGCCGGGGTGAGCTGCAATACTTGAAGTCCACAATGGCGTTCTCGTCCCCATTAAACGCGTCCTCGTCGAACAGCTGCGAGGCCCGATGGGCCAGGCCGGTATAGACAAACTCCGCGTCGGGGTGAATCTTGGTGGCGTAGAAGCGACTGAACACAGCGGCTGACGCCGCTCCATCAAAACAGCGATCGTGGAAGAAAACCCGCAGCCTCATGGCCGACAGGCGCTCAGGCGGCGCCCCCAGCTCCGTGCGCACGACATGCGGAATGAAAACCACCTAGTCATAACTGATTCGCGGCTGGCGTGCAAGCACAAAACTGGCCTGGCGGCCAGAGTGGCGAGGGATGTTCTAGCGCGCTCAGACCTGCTTTTCGGCCAGGTCGCCGATCACGGGAAGCTTCCACTTCTTGTTTTGATACGCCTGGACCATCAGCACTACCCACAGGACCACAAGCCCCAACGCAACAAACGGGGACAGGATCCATCCCACCCAGGGAATCATGGCCACCGCAATGCTCACGACCATGGCCCCAATGCAGAAGAAGATGGCTTGGAAGGCATGGAAGCGTACGAAGGGATCCCGATTGTAAGGTTCCAGGACCAGGAACAGGATTCCGGTGATCAGTGTCACCACGTAGCACAACAGGCCAGCGACGTTGCTACTCATCTGGCCACCGCCCGCGCCTGCTTGCGCCGTCGGCTGGGGAGTGCCGGACGCACCCGGCTGGGCTGCCGGCTGGGTGGTGCCGGGGGCTACTGGTTGTGCTGCTGGCTGCGTCGAGCTGGGCGCTCCGGGTTGGGCTGCTGGTTGGGCTGCCGGTTGGGTAGTGCCGGGAGCGCTCACCTGCTGTCCGCACTTCGGACAAAAGCCCGTGCCGGCAGTAACCTCGTTTCCACAATTGCTGCAAAACGCCATGGCGTCCTCCTCGCCTCTCCTGCCCTACGGTTGCAACCACGACCTGCCGCTGGAGCAGGCCGCTGGAGCAGAGAGTAGCACAGAGGCACGCAGACAGAAATTGAAACCGCAACTCATTTCGCCCCGGCCGCTGTAAGGCTCGAGCGGCAGTGCTTAGAAAAGAGTGGAGCGCGGACCGCCAACAAAGTTGCCGCCCCATTACTACAAGAACTTTCGTACCCCCCAAAAATGGTCCTTCCCGGCTCTTGCGCCAGTCCGAGAAAGCCGATATGCTCGGGCCGCCCATGTCACCAGTGGGCACTCATAGCAGTTTGCGCAGGACTAGGCGGATTTCCCCTCGGGAGGAGAGGATGGACAAAAGGCGAGCGAACCGATATTCATTCCGGATGAAAGCCCAGGTGGACTCAATGGGCACTGGCGAGCTACCCGGCACAATTGACACCTGGACACGCGATGTCAGCTCCAAAGGGCTCTTCCTGGAGCTGGACCAGCCGCTGGATGAGGGAACGCAGATCAATCTGACCCTGCAGTTGCCCTCCGAGGTCACCGGCAAGCCGGTACTGCTGCGTTGCCTTTCCCGGGTCGTGCGAGTAATCGAGGAGGGAGAGCACAGGGTCGGCGTGGGCGCGGTCATCGAAAATTACGAATTCGTCCGGACTCCGGAAGAAAGCCCACCCTCCTAGTCGGCTCCCCCCGTTACCCGCACGGACGTTGCCGTACAATCCTGCCCCCTGAGAGCGAAACCCTCTCATCTTTGTTCAAATTTGTGTTCAAATTTGTTCGAGTTCGAATTTGTTCGAAACCCTGATCCAGCGAAGGCGCTCTTTTGCCAGAAAGCAGTTTCTCTGGCCTTTCACTGCGGGCTAATGGGCGGCTTGCCTGAGTCCGGCTCCCCCATCTCCAGGTGAATGCTGTTTCCGCCCGTTTGCTGGGCTTTCTCCAGAGCGCTCATGGCCAGCCCGGCCAGAGTGCCGACGGAAATGGAGGTTTTCGTGTGGGAGACGCCGATGCTGGCGGTGACGGAAAGTTTCTTCCCGCCAAAGGCGAAGGAGTGGTTTTCCACGGCCCGGCGCACCTTGTCGGCGGCCGCCAGTACGGTGCTTTTCTCAGTCTCAGGGAGGGCCATGATGAACTCATTGCCGCCATAGCGGCCCAGCTTGTCGGTGCCGCGACTGATGCGGGAAAGCAGCCGGGCGACTTCGGAAACGACGTAATCGGCGCACTGCGGCCCGCGGTCTCGCCGTAGCTCGTCAAAGTGGTCAATGGCAATCAGCATGCACCCGATCGGGCGCAGGTAGCGCTTGGTTCGCAGGAACTCATGTGACAGCCAGTCGAAGAAGTGGCGCCGATTGCTCAGCCCGGTCAGAGAGTCGGTATTGCTCATCTGCTCCAGGCCGTGGGCCAGTTCCTTGAGGTTGTAGGCCAGCCGCCGCTTTTCCACCGCCCGATCTACCGAAGCCAGCAAGTCCTGGATATTGCGCATGGGTTTCATCAGGAAGTCGTGGGCGCCCATGCGAAGCGCCGCCAGCGCCGTTTCGAAGCGCTCCTTCTCGGCCCCGGCTAAGATGATCACCTGGATGGTTTCATCGTGGGCCTTAATGCGCTCCATCACCTTCAGCCCGCTGATGCGCTCCAGCTTGACGTCCAAAATGGCGGCGTCAAAAGTGGTTTCATCGAGCCTCTGCAGCGCCTGAAAGGGGTCGGTGGTGGTGAAGGTCTGGTAGCCGCTCTTCCGCAAAGCCTTGTCCAGCATCTGGAGGATCAGTTCGTCTTCGTCCACCACCAGGATATTTGCGGGCATCACTGGCTCCTTGGCTGCGCGGTCTGGGAAACCGAGATGGTATGCGGAAACAGGCAGTGAGTCAAATACGCGTCCCCTCGGCCCTTGCTTTGCCGACATGACCGGTTCCCGGCGCGAGGGCAGGGCGCTACTTCTTGGTAGGGATAACCTTTGGAGTGCTGACCCGCACCAGCGCGTTCTTGAGACGCTGCTCGTTCTCCGCACCACGGTCGAACCATTCGCGGCGCACAAACTCGACGAACTCCTGGGTCTGTCGCTGCATCTCCATCATCTTCTCCCGCATGTCCAGGATGATCTCCACTCCGGCCAGATTCACCCCCAGGTCACGAGTCAGCGCCAGGATGGTTTCCAGCTGCTTCAGATCCTCATCTGTGTACAGGCGGGTATTGCCCTCAGTGCGGGAAGGCTTCAAGAGCCCTTCGCGCTCGTACAGGCGCAGGGTCTGTGGGTGGATGTCGTACTGCTTGGCCACTACCGAAATCATGTAGGCCGCTCGGTCGCGTCGTCGGGGCATGGCCTATTCCTGGGTGAAGAGGCTGGCGCGCGGGTCCTCCGGATTCAACCGGGACAGTTCGCGCAGAATCTCCTTGGAGCGCTCGTCGCGGATGCGAGGGACCTGGACTCGCACCTCCACGTACTGATCGCCACGCCGGCGGGTGCGCGCCGACAGCACACCGCGCTCGCGGAGGCGGAACTTCTGCCCGCTCTGGGTGCCGGGCGCAACCCGCAACAGCGCCCGTCCCTCAATGGTGGGCACCTCGATCTTGGCGCCCAGCGCCGCCTCGCTGACCGTAATGGGGACGGTGATATGGATGTCGTCTCCCTCGCGGCGAAAGTAGGAATGCGGCTCGATGCGCACGACGATGAACAAGTCGCCTGGCGGACCGCCGCCAACGCCAGCATTGCCCTTGGCGCCGACGCGCAGTCGGCTGCCGCTCTGGGTGCCGGCCGCGATGCGCACCTCCAGGGAGTCGGATTGGGAAGTGCGGCCCTCCCCGTGACAGGCTGGGCAGGTGTCCGGCAGTTTACCCGTGCCGCGGCAGCGAGGACAGCCCAACTGAAAGCGCATGGCGCCGGCGGCCTGGGTGACCTGGCCGCTGCCCCGGCATTCCGGGCAGATGGCAGCCGCGGTGCCCCCGCCGGGAGCCCCGCTCCCGCCACACGCCTGGCAGGTCTGGTGGCGAGGCACATTCAGTCGCGTCACGGTACCGCGGATCGCCTCCCAGAAGCCCACCGGAACTTCGTATTCCAGATCTTCCCCGCGAGCCGGAGCGGGTTCCGAGACGCCGGCGGCACGGGGCGAGAAAAACTGCGAAAACAGATCTCGCAAGCCTTCGCCGACGCCTGCTGTGCCGGCGGAGCGCCCCCCCCGCGCCGCGCCTCCCCTGAAGATGTTGGAAAAATCGTAGCCAGAGAAATCGAAGTTGGGCGGCGCCTGTCCCGGGTGAGAACCCCACCGGGGCGGCATGCCTTGCTCGGAGTAGAAGCCGACCTGGTCGTACATTCGCCGCTTCTTGGGGTCGCTCAGCACATCGTAGGCTTCCCGGATACGCTTAAAGCGCTCCTCGGCCACCTTGTCACCAGGGTTCAGGTCAGGATGGTGTTTCCGGGCCAGCCGCTTGTAAGCCTTGCGAAGCTCTTGAGCGTTGGCTTTCCGCCCGACGCCGAGCGTCTCGTAGTAATCCTGCTTGGTCGTGGTAGCCATTTCCAACAAACGGTCCTGGGCTAGGTGGCCCGGCCGCGGGCGCAGTGTCCTAGGGTGCCTATAGACTAAGCCACTCTAGGGTCCCTATCGCCGCAAGAGGCTCTTCAGCAAACGTCTAGCAGGATGCTGAAAAACCCCTGCACAGACTGAAGTCTATGCCACCGCCAGCTCGCAAGTTGCTGACCAGCTCACAAGTTACTGAAAAGTGGCACAGGCTTCAGCCTGTGTGGTTCCTTCTGACACCTTCGATTGGAGTTTTTCAGCACCGTGTCAGAAGCTGACGCCGGATAGTTATTTTTTCTCATCGTCTACATCGACAAACTCGGCGTCAATGACTTCACCGTCCTTTTTCTTATCTTGGCCCTCGGCCTTTTCCTCGGAGCTGCCGGGCGCGGTCTCGGCTGGTGCTTGGTGGCGGTACATGGCTTCGGCCAGCTTGTGGGTGGCTGTGGTTAGCGTGTCCACGGCGCGCTGGATTTCGTCTACGCTGCCGGATTGCATCACTTTCTTGGTCTCAGCCAGCGCGGCCTCAATGTTGCGGGCGTCGGCTTCGCTGATCTTGTCACGGTTCTCGCTCATCACCTTTTCAGCGGAATAGACGAGCGAGTCGGCGCGGTTGCGGGCTTCGACCTCCTCCCGGCGCTGCGCGTCCTCGGCGGTGTGCGCTTCGGCTTCGCGCGCCATCTTTCCGACTTCGTCTTTGCTCAAGCCGCCCGAGGAGGTGATGGTGATCTTCTGCTCCTTGCCCGTACCCAGGTCTTTGGCCTGCACGTTGAGAATGCCGTTAGCGTCAATGTCGAAGGTCACTTCGACTTGCGGAATGCCGCGCGGGGCCGGCGGGATTCCCACTAGCTGGAACACGCCCAGCAGGCGGTTGTCTCGGGACATGGCTCGCTCGCCTTGGTGGACGCGGATTTCCACCGAATTCTGGTTGTCCGAGGCGGTGGAGAAAACTTCGGTCTTGCGGGTGGGGATAGTGGTGTTGCGCTCAATCATCTTGGTCATGACCCCGCCCAGCGTCTCGACGCCCAGGGTCAGTGGAGTCACGTCGAGCAACAGCACATCCTTGACCTCGCCGCCCAGCACGCCTCCCTGCACGGCGGCCCCCAGCGCGACGACTTCGTCGGGATTGACGCCCTTGTGCGGCTCCTTCCCGAACAGCTCCTTCACCAGTTGCTGAATGCGGGGCATGCGCGTCTGGCCGCCCACCAGCACCACCTGGTCAATCTTGTCGGGCGTCAGGTCGGCGTCCTGGAGCGCGATCTTGCAGGGCTCCATCGATCGCTGGATAAGTGGTTCCACCATCTGCTCCAGCCGCGCCCGGGTCAGTTTCAGCACCAGGTGCTTTGGCCCGCTGGCGTCAGCAGTGATGAAGGGCAGGTTGACCTCGGTCTCCAGCACCGAACTCAGCTCCACCTTGGCCTTCTCGGCTGCTTCCTTCAGCCGCTGCAGAGCCATCTTGTCCTTGGACAGGTCAATTCCCTGGTCCCGGCGAAACTCGTCGACGATCCAGTCAATGACCACCTGGTCAAGGTTGTCGCCGCCCAGGTGCGTGTCGCCGTTGGTCGACTTCACTTCCACCACACCTTCGCCTACTTCTAAAATGGAAATGTCGAAGGTGCCCCCGCCGAAATCGTAGACAGCGATGATCTGGTCCGTCTTCTTATCCAACCCGTAGGCCAAGGCGGCCGCCGTTGGCTCGTTGATGATGCGCTTCACGTTGAGGCCCGCGATCTGGCCCGCATCTTTGGTGGCCTGACGTTGCGAGTCGTTGAAATAGGCGGGAACAGTGA
>JAKZXP010000090.1:0-2586 GCA_047514915.1 Terriglobia bacterium | reverse complement strand
TTTGGTTCCGGTTGAGTCGACAGAGCAGCCTGGTGTGCGTTCTTGGTCGAAGGGGAAGGGCAAATCGGAAATTCCGGTTAGTAGGAGTGGAAGGGCCGGCGCGCGGGTTGGTGCCGGGAAGCTTCTTCCTGTAAACTTCTTAGAGGGGAGCTCTTGCGGGTCCTTTCCCTTCGCAGGTGAAGCCCGGTGAACCTGACTCTGGCCCAAATCGCGGACATTCTGGCCGTCCCCGGCCCGGTGGCCGCGGCCACGGTGAAGGGCTATTCGATTGATTCCCGCACCATCCAGGCCGGGGAGCTGTTCTTTGCCCTCCGAGGCCCGCACTACGACGGGCACGATTTTGTCGGGGCCGTTCTCAAGGCGGGGGCCACGGCTGCCGTTGTGGAACGGGACTTGCGGGAAGGAACGGTGGATGTAGCTAAGGAGGATGCGGCCAGAATGCTGCGCGTCCCGAGCACGCTGGGGGCGCTGGAGACCCTGGCCGCCGAAGCGCGCCGGCGGTGGGGGCAGCCGGTGGTAGCTGTCACCGGCAGCGCTGGCAAGACCAGTACCAAGGAGATGATCGCCGCCACGCTGGCCACCAGCTACCGCGTGCGCAAAAGTGAGGGCAACCTGAACAACCAATATGGGTTGCCACTCTCCTTGCTGCGCCTTGAAGAAAGCGACCAGGTGGGCGTGTTTGAGCTGGCGATGTCGCACGCCGGGGAAATTGCACACTTGGCGCGGATCGCTCAGCCTGAGACCGCCGTAGTCACCTGCGTTAGCCAGGTGCACCTGGAGTTTTTCTCCGGCATTGAAGAAATCGCCCGAGCCAAACAGGAACTCATCTACGCCCTTCCGGCCAACGGGACGGCGGTGCTCAACGCCGATGATCCGTTGGTCGCCCGGTTTGGGCAGCAGTTCGCAGGCCAGACCATCTCGTTTGGAATCGAGCAGCCAGCCGATTTTCGCGCCCGCAACATCACCGGCTCAACCCAGAGCGGTCGGCCCGGCGTGCGCTTCCGCCTGGAGTGGGCCGGTGACCCGCTGGAGGTGGCGCTGCCGCTGCTCGGGCGCCATCAGGTGTTGAACGCGCTGGCCGCAGTCGCTACTGCGCACAGCCTCGGCATCGCGCCCGACGGCGCTGCTTCGGCACTCATGGCTTTTCGGCCGCTGGAAATGCGCGGGGAGTTGTTGGAAGTCAACGGCGTCGGCATCCTCAACGATTGCTACAACTCCAACCCCCGGGCGCTGGAGTTGATGCTGGAGACACTGGCCCGCGCGCCGGCGCGCGGGCGACGCATCGCGGTTCTGGGTGAGATGCTGGAGCTGGGCCCGGCATCGGACGAACTGCACCGGCAGGCCGGTCGGCGGGCCGCGGCTGCCGCCGACCACGTCGTCGGCGTCCGCGGCCATGCCCGTTTCCTTGTGGAAGGCGCTGCCGCCGCTGGCCTGGACCGCGGCCGGCTGGCCTTCTTCGGGTCGGCCGCCGAGGCTGGGGACTACGTGGCTTCTCTGGTTCAACCTGGCGATCTGGTGTTGTTCAAAGGCTCCCGCGGGGTCAGACTGGAGGACGCGCTATCCAAACTGATGCTGAACTGATGCTGAACTAATGCCGAACTAATGAATGATGGGTGAATAAGTGAATGAGCGGTCCGACCGACGATCCATCCTCAAACCCCTCGGCCCCGGGCTCTTCACCCTTCACTCCTAGCTGCGGAAATGCTTTACTGGCTCCTCTATCAGGTCCTGTACGAACACTTCTCGCCCTTCCGTGTCTTCCGCTACGTGACGTTTCGCACCGCCTTCGCCGGCGTCACCGCCCTGCTGCTGTGCATCATTCTGGGCCCGTGGCTGATCCGCCGGCTCCGCGAGTTCCAGATCGGCCAATTCATCCGCGAAGACGGCCCGCATGGACACCAACTCAAGGCCGGCACGCCCACGATGGGCGGCATACTGATTCTCATCTCCTGTCTGGTGCCCACGCTGCTCTGGTCCGACCTCAGTAACGTCTACGTCTGGATCGTGATGTTCTCCGTGGTGAGCTTCGGCCTGATCGGGTTTCTCGATGATTACCTGAAGATTCGCGGGCGCCAGAACAAGGGTCTGACGGCACGGACCAAGTTCTCGCTCCAGGTGCTCGCCAGCTTCCTGGTGGCTGTGTTCTTGCTGGTGCTGACGGCCAAGGGACAATACTCCACGCATTTGATGGTTCCGTTTTTCAAGAACCTCCGGCCCGACCTGTTGATTCATAGCTTGCTTGCCAACTATTACACCTACCCGTTGGCGGTTTCCTTTTTTGCCCTCTTTGTGGTGCTGGTCATTGTGGGGTCCAGCAATGCCGTGAACCTGACCGACGGGCTGGACGGCCTGGCGGTGGGGCTGACCATCATCGCCGCCGGGGCACTGACCGCGCTGGCCTATCTGACCGGGCACGCGGTCTTCGCCCGTTACCTGGAGATCGATTTCTTGCCGGGCGTGGCCGAGATCACCATCTTCTGCGGGGCGCTGGGCGGCGCCTGCCTGGGCTTTCTCTGGTACAACGCCCACCCGGCAGAGATTTTCATGGGCGACGTGGGCTCGCTGGCGCTGGGTGGGGCCTGTCTC
>JAKZXP010000089.1:0-8936 GCA_047514915.1 Terriglobia bacterium | reverse complement strand
CATGAACCATTGTTGACCGCCTCCGAAGTCGTTCCAGCCGTCCTTCGCCGTTCAAATCGCGGCAAGGGAAAAACAGTCGTAAGATATGCTGGAACAGTCAGTTGCCGCCCGTCCGTGAGTCGTTAACCGGACAGTAGTGGTAAAACATCTTTGTCCAATTTTGTTCTTGACAAGAGGGAGCCGCAAGTCTGTACACTGTGGCTAATCTCGGGGAAGGCTCAACATGTTGAGCATTTCCCGCCGGCGGGAAAGAGACCCATCGGCTCACATTAGGGAGAATTTAGCGAAGGAGGATGCGCAGCATGAAGAAGACAGCAAAGAAGAAAGTAGCGAAGAAAGCAAAGAAGAAACGCAAGTAACCCTGACTGCGAACGCAGCCCGCGCCTCGCCGGCGGCTTTTCGGAACCACCGTCGCAGGCGCTGCAATCAACCCAGAGGGGACCCGGCCGCGGGTCCCCTTTTTCATTGCCGACTCTTTCTCATTTTCGTTGCTGAATAGCCGTACGGGTCACTTCTGGCGATCACTTTTGCCCATCACTTCTGATGGACGAGAAGGCGTCGCTCCTCCACCACCACCTGGTCGATTCTGGCCGGCAAAGCAAACGGGCGATTGATCGCGGCCTTGGGATAGCGGGGCTGGATAAAATGGGTGACGAGCAACTCCAGCAGGGCACCGCGGAGGGCCAAGCTCCCGATGGAGACCTCCTCGAGATGGAACACCCCGGCGCCGTTTGAGGAAGTAAAACGGCCGCGCATCGCGACCGGGTGCTGGCCACGCAGCAACGCGTCCAGCAAGGGATGGATGGGTCGGCGCGAGGCAGCTTTGAAGCGGTCGAAGTCCACCAGGGCGGTTGTCGAAGGACGCTCGGGGCGCAGCTGGAAACGCACCTGGGAGACTCCGGCCGGAATCTTCCCACTCATCCGGTATTTGAAATAGGAATTGATTTCCTCTTCCAGCAGAACTGTCACTACTCGAGAGTTGCGGGGGTCAGTTGCGTCAGCCTCGGCTCGGGTGGCCCAGTCGGTGATTCGCGCCAGCTTCTTCGCCATCTGTTCGGCCAGCGCTTCTGAGAGTTCCGGTTTGCTGGCCCGACGTTTGTCCGACGGACCTCCGAGCAGAGCTAGCATCATCAGCGGCACCGCAAGAAGGAGCTTCATCACCGGAACAATAAGTTAGACGCAGGGGGAGGACAGCTCGGTGCGGCCGGCCGCAAAGAGTGGCTACCCGGCCGACCAGTCCCACGATCGGAAAACGGCGGCGCTACTTACCACCCGCTGCCCTGCGGGCTACTTCCGGCCCGGGGAGCCGCGGCAGCTCCAGAGGACCTATCAGCCGGAAGGAACTGAGTGAAGTGCTGTCGAGAGGCAAAACCAGGATATCGGCCACATGGTCAAACCCCACCGTACCGCTGGCCTGGAAGGTCACCGAAGGCGCTTCCAGGATAAGCTTCCGCAATCGTACCTGACGCTGTTCGACTGCCAGATCGGCGCTGAAGAAAAGGAGGCGGCTGATGCCTTTGGAAATGGAAGGCTGACCCGTGGCGGCAGCCTCCAGGTCCACATTGCGCAAGTCGAGATCGCGGCCCTCCAACTGCACCCCGATGTTCAAGTTGTTCAGCAGGTCGGACGCTTCCCAGCCGGAGGTGAGGAGCCGCAGGGAGCCTGAAGCCCGGCCGGCTGCAAGGCCTTCCAGGCGCGGGGACAAGGCAGCTAGTGCGGCCAGGTCGACACCTTGAACGAGCCCGTTCACCTGATAGCGCGGGCCGCGCGCTTGGAAATCGAGCCGTGAGCTGCCGGTCCAAGTGCCCCCGGCAAAAGCGGCACGGGCTTGTTCCAGTCGCAGGCTCCTGCCCGTCAGGCGGAAAGCTGTCTCGATCTCCTTCACCTCGAGCCTCGGCAAGCGCAGGCGTCCGACCCTGAGCCGCCCTTGGGCACGAAAAGGGGACGCAGCGGGAGTCCGCGCAGCCGATGGCGAGGACCCAGCCTCCGCCCCAGCCTGCCTACGTGCGGCCAACAGAGCCGGACGCGCGCGGCGAAGCGCCGGCCGCAGGATCGCGGCAAGCGCTGCGCTGTCCCATTCGTTTACCTTCAAATCCGCCCAATACACTGGTGACGGACGTAAGGGAATGCGCACGCTGCCGGTGATCGTAGCGCCAGCCCAGGTAGCCACTAGGCGGCTTACACGGACTTGATCGCTCCCAAAGTCCAGCCGGGCGGTGTGCAAGAGAACCGGCGTGGACAGGCCAGGAGGTACCCACCGCGCGCGCGCCAGTTGTCCCCATCCGGAAACGCTCGGTGCGGTGTCTCGCGCGATTTGCCCGCGCAATTTCAGGGCCAGGTAGCCGTGTTGAGGCAAGGAAGGTTGAGGCAGGGAGGGTCGAGGCAGTGAGGTCGGCGCCGGCCGCAGATCGGCTCCGGCGGCCTGCAAGAGAGGGGAGATCGCCCGCAAGGGGAGGCCGCGCCCGGCAACGGAAAACTCGCCTTTCCCAGTCCGCCAGTTCCAGGTCGCCTCCAGATTCAAGTTCCGGCCACGCTCCACTTCCACGGCAGTCGGGGCGAGGCTGACTGTGGAACCGTTCAGGTTCAGCCGCGTCTGTGCTGCCCGCAGCTGCGGCAGTCCCCTGTCCTCGAACTCCAGCTCGCGGCCGATGACGAAACCCTGAACTTGGAGCGGGGGACCCTCAAGGAACAACTCCCCATCCAGAATCCCGCCCAGCCTCAGGGTACGTGAGAGCCGCGGCGAAAAGTGCTGCACGGCTCGCACTGCGTTCCCTGCGGGTGCGCCGGAGAAGCGCAGGTGCCATTTCCATTCGGGGTGATCCAGCAAACGGACCACCGAGCCGCTCCCCTCCAGGCTTCCGCTGCCTAAAGAAGCCTCCAACTTTTCGACTTCGAGCCGGCCCGCCGGCCCGTTGAGCAGGGCCTCGTAGCGTAGCTCCACAGAAGAACCGCGTTCCGGAGGGAGCATGTCCCAGCGGTGTAAGTCGCGCAGGCGCAGTGTCCCGTTGGCTTGTAGCGCCTCGGGGTGCCCTCGCAGCCCGGCCTGTACATCCAGCACACCGTGGATGCCATGGTCGGTGCCGGAGGCCAGCACGAGCAAGTCGGCCAGGTAGGCGTCGGTCAGATCTACTTGCAGCTGCAGGTCGGAGCCGGCGCCAGGGACACCGGCTGGTGCAGGCGCAAACGAGCCTTCCACCCGCAACCGCCCGACGTCGGTCAGCGTGCGGTCCGTGCGCGCCGGGGAGCAGGTAAACCGCAGATTCCAGCGAGCGGGGGCGCTGCCGCCGTCCGGGGGTGGGGTCGAATAAAGCGCCGCATCCAAGCCAGAAAGGAAGAAAACGCTTTTGGTGTTACCAAACTTGAAGTTGATCCTGGCATCCTGCAGTTCGACGTAGGCGGGAGCGTCGGGGTGGAGCGAGGTGACAGCGGCGCGACTCATCAGCGGCTCGGCATTCCAGCGGCCATCGGCATTGCGGGCCAGGTTCAGGCTCGGCCGCACGAAGATCAACGAAGAAAAGCTCAACCGCCCGGTCCACAGCGAGCGCAGGCGCAGAGTGGCGCGCAGGGTAGGCATGCGGGCGAAGGGTTCAATGCCGAATGCCGGGTCGTCGGCCACGCTGACGTTCTCAAGATCAAAGCCCGGGCCACCGAACAGTTTCAATCGCACGTGGCTGGCCTGAACCGGGCGTCCCAGGCCGGCTGCCAGCGCACCGACAATGTGGCTGCGGAAGCGGTTGACATTCACCAGGGAGGGCAACAGGAACACAACGGCCAGGGTGGCCGCAGCGGCAGTCAAAATGGTGCGCTTGCGCGGCAAGGACGATTCCAGCTAGTTGTCTTCAAGCAGCATCGAATCTCTTAAGGTTACCAGGAATCTCTTAGTTGGGGCGAATCAGCAAGAACATCCGCTCCCAACGGGTCTTGAACGGAAACTGCACGACGGTTTTCAAGATGCCCACGCCGCGTTCCCAAAGCGAACGGTAACGGTAGTCGGCGCTCACACTCTCCAGCGACCAGTAAATCAATACGGGCTTGCCCTGGATATTTTCCCGCGGGACGAAGCCCCAGTAGCGGCTGTCTAAGCTGGAGTCCCGGTTGTCCCCCATTGCAAAGTAGTGGCCGGGCGGAACCACCAGCCACCCATCTTGCACGTACTGGCGAAACTCCTCGGCCCACACATGAACCGAAGGCGGCATCGAATCGGGGAAATTGTCGCGGTACACATCCACGCTGCCCATCTTGTGCACCTTGTAGCCTTCGTCGGCCAGATGGCCGTTGATGTACAGCTGCTGGTTGACCATTCGCAGCCGGTCGCCCGGAACTCCGACGACGCGCTTGACAAAATGCGTGCTTGGGTCCACCGGGTATTTGAAGACGATAATGTCGCGGCGCCGGACCTCCCGGTAGGGCAGCAGCGGCCCCAGCCAGCGGCCGGGCGGCGCATAGGCCAGCTTGTCCACCATCAGGTGGTCGCCGATCAGCAACGTATCTTCCATCGAGCTGGAGGGAATCTTGAAGGCCTGGATGGCGAACGTGGTTCCATACAGAGCCAGGATCACAGTCACCACAATGGATTCAAAATATTCGCGGAAGGTGGACTTTTGACCTGCGCCACTGGGCGCCGACGGGGTCTCTGCGGTCTTCTGGGCCTTCATCAGATCGGTTTCGGTCACCGCCATGTTAACCTGCGTTAGCCTGCTGCAGCCGGCGAGGAGGCAAGCTGTCCGACGCGCTGCTGGAAGTGGAGCAGGGCGGCGCGGGCCGCTTCCTGCTCGGCGGCCTTCTTGGTTGCCCCCTCGGCCTGAGAAACAAATTCGTTGCCGATCCGGACCTCGATGGTAAAGGTCTTGCGGTGCTCTGGGCCACGCTGGCCGACCACGGCGTAGCGCGGCTGCGGCAGGTGCGCTGCTTGCAAGTATTCCTGGAGCGTCGACTTGAAGTCGCTCAGGGGAAACTGTTCAATTCCACGTTCCAGCCAGTGGCTCAGCACCAAGCGGCGGACCAGCTCGCGCGTCTTCTCCAGCCCGGCATCCAAGTAGAGGGCGGCAATCAGCGCTTCCAGCCCGTCCACCAGCAGCGCCCGCTTGTGACGCCCGCCGCTCTTTTCCTCGCCCCGCCCCAGTTGCAGAAACTCGCCCAAGCGCAACTGGCTGGCCACGGCAAACAGGTGCGAAGCGCTCACCAGGTGGGCTCTCATCTTTGACAGCTGACCTTCCGAGTAGTCCGGGAAGCGCTCTACCAGTTCTCGGCTGACCAGAAATCCCAAAATCGCATCTCCGAGGAACTCCAACTGCTCGTTGTGACAGTCGGCGCTCTCACTGCGCTCGTGGCTGTGGGAGCTGTGGGTCAGAGCCCGAAGCAGCAGTTCCCGCCGGGCAAACGTGTGCCCGATAGCCTTTTCCAATTCGCTCAGGTCGCCCACGTGGGTTTTTGCTTGCAGATCTGGGATTGCAGCTCCGCCGGACCCGGCGCCACTCGGCCCTTCGGTAACGGAAGCATCCTCCGCCGCTGGTGGATGGCGTCGCTGGTGCATGGCGCCCCTGGTGCATGGGGCCGCTGGTGCATGGTGGATGTGCCGGCGAGGAGGACTCCTTCTACTCCACCCTTCGCACTCCCCCATTCCTGGATCCGCGTCGGCTATTGCCGGATGCCAGCGTGCAGGCCACTCTACTGCTTCTTCAGGGACTCCTCGATCCGCTGCAACTCCTCGGCAGCTAAGTCGCGCAAGCCCACCTTGACGCCTCCGGCATCCACCGCCTGTTTCAACGTGTCGCGGGCCAGCTCGTATTTCTTCATGATCCGGTACGTCAGCCCGAGGCGCCAAAGCACAATGGAGTCTTTCTCGGCCTGGAGATCGATGGTTTTCTTGAAGAAGTCCGCAGCCGCCTCATACCGCCCGCGCTTCATGGCCACATGGCCAAGGGCATCGTAACTCGAGGCGCGCATGTCGTTGATCGCTCGCTCCCATACGGTGTCTAACATTTCCGGATCAGGTTTCTCCTTCTTTTCGATGGCCGCCAGGGCGCGCTTGGCGTAGTCCTCGGCCTGCTTCAGCTTCTCTTCCCGGTCCAGATCGGTATTCTTCGTCCGTTCCGGGATAAACAGAGCCAGCCAGAGCAAGGCCTGGACGTTTTCCGGATCTATCGCGAGCGACTTCTCGCCGAACTCACGCAGCTTGGGAAAGTCGCCTTTTTGCCGGTAGCCTTCCATCGCTTTCAGGTAGACAAAACTATTCAGCTCGCTGTCCGGAAACATTTGCACAAATTCCTCGGCCAGAGAGATCATCTGATCGGGGGTCAGGGAGGCATCGAGGAGCTTCTGGTACGCCTCCAACTCCTCCTCGGTTTCGGCCATGGGCCCCTTCGGGGCGCTTGGCGCTTGCTGGTCGGGCTGGTCGGGCTGGTCGGTGTCTGGGGTCTGCTGCGGCTCCTGCGCCGGGGCCAGGACGATGAGCAGACCAACCACCAGGGCGAGGGCCGCTGTTCTCATTTTCATCCTTCGCATGGGGTGTTGTTCTCCTTCCACGCTGTGGTTAGCACGATCCGTTCTTCTTCCCGCTGTCCCCGCCTCGTTCGCGCCCTGGTTCGCGGGACGCCTCCCGGCGGAACGGGGCCTCGAGGCCGAGTTCGGCTGCCCGGCGGGTCGCCGTCTCCACGTCCTGAGTCTCCAGCGCTTGCCGGTAATGTTCGACTGCGAGCTCGCGCTCTTGCTTCATATCATAAATGCGTCCCAGGTAGATATGCGACCAGGCCAGCAGGTGGGGGTCTTTGCTGACCTCCAGGGTGCGCTCGAAGTAGCTCCTGGCCAGTTCCGGTTGCCTTTCCTGGGTAGCTACCAGGGCCAGGCCATAGAGGGCTCGTGCTTGCAACGCGCCGTTCTTCTCCAGCGCGGCGCGAAATAGTCGGCGAGCCTGAGCGAAATCCCGGCGGGCCATTGCATCGTCTGCCTGGGCCAGCACCGTTTCTTCCTTTGACGCGTTGGGAGTGGAGCCGGTTGCGCCCGCTACCGGCATCACAGGCATCCGCAGGTGCCCCAGATCATCGGCTTCTGTGGCCTCCCGAAACTGGACCCCGGCTAGCCGCTTTCGCTCGTGTCCTACGTCCAGCTTCTCCAGCATCTCCGGATAATAGATCCGGATTCCGGCCTCCTGCTGTTCAAACTTCTCCAGCGCCTCGTAGAAATAGGGTGCCAGAAAATGCCCTTCTTCCAGGATCTCGCGCAGCCGCTGTTGCTTGGCGGCCGGGGTGTCTTGGGCCAGCCGCAACTCCAGCGCGCGGATGAGCGATTCGGAGAGCAACAGCCGGAAATCCTTGCGCAATGCGGGTTGCAGCCCGTGCGCGGCTTCGGCAAACCATTGCAAGTCCGATTTCGTGCGCACCAAGCTCGTGTGCTTGAGGGCCAGCGGCTCCAGCAGATAGTGCAGCAAACCGTGGCGAATCTCCTTCAGTTTCAGCCCGGCGGCGGTGCTGACCACGACGTAGTAATCGCGCCCGAACCCCCTCGCGTTCGCCTGCCCAGGGGCTCCCAGCAGGTCGACGTGAACCCAGAAGTTACGCCCCAGGAAACCCGAGGAGGCGATGCGCAGATAGCCGTTCAGCTCCAACATCAGGTACCCCAAACCTTCGTTGTATCGGTCCAGCTCCTGCTCGTAGGCGGGGCGGTATTCCTCCCACAGCGCCTCCAGGTTGGCTTCCTGGTAGAAGGCAGCCAGCAGAGGCCGCAGGTCGCGCAGCGCGGAAACCTCAGGCGGCAACTCCGGTTCCTGCACCCGGAAGGGAAAGTCCGGCGGGCCGCCGATCAACAGCGCGAAAGAGATGTACTGGCTGAGGTTGAGCGCCGGGTCCGGGTGGCGCCGGGCCACGTAAAAAGCCCGCAGCGCTTCCAGGCTGGCCGGCTTCGCAGCCTCGACCTGCTGGCGAACCAGCCGACGCACGGGGCTGGCGTGCGGCGAATCCACACCCGCCTCATAGCCGGCCGCGTTGATGGCGGCCATCACCACGAACAAGGGCAGGCTGCTGTCGACCCGCGCTGGGTGTTGCGCCAGCAGCGGCAGGCCAGCGAGAAAGCACGCCGAGGCCACGAGGGCTGCCGCAGCGCGCTTCTGCCACCGAAGGGCATCCCCGGAAAACCACATCAATTGAGTTTATTGCCCCTCGCCCACCTCCGTCAATCTCAGGGTCTCCAGAGCGAAACGGTGTGAGGACGTTGACGGGGCTACGCGGCACCCCCTAGAATGCGGGAGATGGCCAAATACACGCGGGCCGTGTACCCAGGGTCATTCGACCCGCTCACCAACGGCCACCTGGATCTGATCGAGCGAGGCATCAAGATTTTCGATGAGCTGATCATTGCGGTACTCCGCAATCCAGACAAGCATCCCCTGTTCTCGCTGGAAGAGCGGATGGAGATGCTGCGGGAAGTGACGGTACCGCTGGGCCGGGTCCGCGTGGAGGCGTTTGACGGGCTTCTAGTGGAATACGCCGCCCGTTCGGAGGCCAACGTCATTCTGCGGGGCATCCGGGCCATCTCCGACTACGAGTACGAGCTGCAGATGACTCTGATGAACCGCAAGCTGGACCCTCGAGTGGAAACCGTGTTTATGATGCCAGCCGAAACCTACAGCTACATTAGTTCGCGGCTGGTCAAGGAGGTGCACCTGCTGGGCGGCGACATCAAGGACCTGGTGCCGCCCATCGTGGTGGAACGGCTGAAAACCAAGGTTCCGGTCTGACCCCGGCACCGGTTGAACTGAGCGACCTATGCAACTATCCGAACGTATTTCGCGAATTTCTGTGAGCGCAACGCAGGCCGTGGTGGTGGAGGCCGAACGGTCCCGGGCGGCGGGCGCCGACCTGGTGGATTTCGGCGCGGGTGAGCCGGATTTCATCACCCCCGACAATATCTGCCAAGCCGCCATCCGCGCCATCCAGGAGGGC
>JAKZXP010000088.1:0-7494 GCA_047514915.1 Terriglobia bacterium | reverse complement strand
GGAGTTGTGATAGAATTTTCGTGAGGGATGCCTATGACCGCAGGCAAGCTTTCGCTCTTGCTGGTCCTTCCACTGGCGGTGCCCGCGGCTGCGCAACACGTCATCTCGGCGCGCGCCGGTTACGTGAATTACTGGCAGGGCGCGGTGACGCTGCCCAGCAGCCCTGACGGGAAGGTCGAGCGGCAAATCGCCGAAGGCCAGACCGTAACAACCTGGCGGGGACGCCTGGAACTGCTTCTGACTCCGGGCAGTTTTCTGCGCCTGGACCGCAACTCAACAGTCCGGCTGCTCTCCTCGCGGCTCACAGACGTTCGCGTCGAGCTGATTTCGGGCACTGCCATGTTGGAAGTGAACGAAACTTGGAAGGGAACTTCCATTGTGATGCTATGGCGGGAATACGCGATTCCCATCAAGCGCACCGGGCTATACCGCTTTGAAGCTGCTCAGGACTCCTTGCGCGTCTATGTCGAAAAAGGCAGGATGCGCGTGCCCGGGAGGAAGGGTGCCCTCAAGGGGGGAAGGTACGTGGAGTTGGCCGCGGCGGGAACTGCCAGCGCGGCAGTCAAGTACAACCGGGAGGAGCTGGATGAGTTTGACCGTTGGAACCGGTTCCGGTCTGCGGAACTGGCTACCGCCTCTCATGCAGCGGTCAATAGTTTCCGCAATCGGCGTGTCTCCTTCTGGTCCAGCCAGTGGTTCTTCCATTCCGGTTTCGGCTACTACACCTTCCTGCCGTACCGCTACTCAATCCGATCGCCCTTTGGCTACGTCTACCGTTGCCCTGGCCCGAACTATGGGCGTCGGAACCGGAACCCTTCCTACCCTGGGAGGCGGTCCTCCGAGGGAGGTCTGCCCACCCAGGCTGGCCCTCCGGCGATACCTCGGCCACCAGCGACATCTTGGTCACCAAGGCCGCCATCCTTCGGTGGCCGCAAAACCATAGGCCCGAGCAAGCAACGGACCAAAGGCCCGAAGGATGTGCGAAGGAATCCTTCCTACCCTAGGGGGTGGTCCTCCAGGGGAGGTCGGACCACCCAGGCTGCCCCCCCGGCGAAATCTCGGCCGCGGGCGAAATCTTGGCCACGAGCGACATCTCGGCCACGGGCGGCATCTCAGCCACGAGCGACATCTCGGCCACGGGCGACATCTCGGCCACGGGCGACATCCCGGCCACGAGCGACATCTCGGACACGAGCGACATCCCGGCCACGAGCGACATCTCGGACACGAGCGACATCTCGGACACCAAGGCCGCCGTCCTTCAGCGGCCGCAGAACCATAGGCCCGAGCAGGCAACGGGCTAACGGGCCCTAACTGCCCTAATCCATATATCTAAATGGTCAGCCGCTAGCCGCTAGCCGCTATCCGGCAACACTCCCAAGAAGGCCACTGCCTCGGCGGGTGAGGAGAAGGTAGGTCACTTCGGCAAGCTGCCTCTCAGCTTTGAAGCCAGTCAGGGCCTGACCCAGTGCCACAAGAGCCTCACTCCTGCTACCGGTCTTGCTGGCCCGTTTGGGCCAGCCACTGGATCAGCTCCAGGGCTTTCTGACGGTCTAGCTGGTGAGGCACAAAAAATTCCTGCGCGTCCAGATCGGGAAAACCCGCCAGCACCACCCGTTGCTGCAATTGCTCGCGAATGATTGGCGGCTCGGCGGAGGAGATTTTTTGCAGCGCCTCAAACACCACCTGATGGTGGATGTCGCAGAAACGGTAACTGTGAAGCAGGCTCATGCCTTCATCCCACACCGGCCCTTCCTTAGTGCCCTGGCACATGGCCTGCAGGACGGTCCGCTCCGTAGCTCGGCGCTTCTCCTCAGGATTCTGTTCGGAAGCTGTCATTCCGACCGTTGCACTCTTACTCTACCCTGCAACACCGAACGGATGTTTGCCCGACCAAACCAACGCCGCCCGCGCCAGCTGCTGCCTGAGTTTCAACCGGCAATGAATCAGACCTGGCTCTTTTCTTTGTCATCCCGAGCGCAGCGAGGGACCTGCTTGTGGGAGCCAAAGCTATAAAAGCAGATCCCTCGCTACGCTCGGGATGACAGGTTGGCAGATCCCTTGCCGCGCTCGGGATGACAGGTTGGAAAGAGGCCCCCTGGCTCCGGTACCGTATGTTTTTAAAAGTCCACCTCATTACGCTGCCGCACGATGGCACTCAAGTGGTTCCTTGGCCAGCAGGTCGGCCTAGCAGATCGGCAAAGACGAAGCCGTCCCGCTCGCAGATCTCTCCCACCGTCACAGGAATCGGTTCTTGGAACATGGGTCCGTCATGGACGAAGGAATGAAACTCACCCTTTTCTCCGCAGGGATCGGTGCCATCCGGAAGGTCCGTGAGGAATGCTTCGTCGAAGTCACGGCCCGCGAAGCGGCCGGGCAGAACCTTCGGGTCCACGCAGGTGATTTTGGCTTTGAGGCCGCTGGCGATCATTTCGCGGGCCAGGGCGTCGGTGGGGATTCCCCACAGTGGGAACAGGGGCGCCAGTCCGGTTCCCTGAAGTTGGCGCTCCCGATACTGCCTGACGTCCACCAGGTACAAATCGCCAAAGGCTACCGCTTCAATTCCCTTTCCCACAGCGCGCTGGCATACCTCAGCCATGATTTCTTCGTACTGCTGGTTTGAGCAGGGCCAGGGCAAAGGCACAGTCCACAGCGGTATCCCTAGCGATTTCGCCTGGGCTTCCAGCAGCGTCCGCCGGACTGCATGCATGGCCACCCGTTCAAACGCCTGGTTCAGCGTCGTCAGCAGGCCCACGACTTCAACGTCGCGGTCCCGGAGCGCGTGCAGCACCCAGGCGCTGTCTTTGCCGCTACTCCAGGAGACCAGCGCTTTCTTCAAAACCTAGATCGCCTCCTCGTCTCCCTTGCCTGGCTCAGGCAGCGCCAGTCGCTTCCCTCTTGTACGACACCTTGGATAGCTTGGCTACCTTCTCGCGTGGAAACATGGTCCGGCTCAACCAGGCGTGGAGCCCAAACAGGATTGCCGAGTAGAGCAGATCACCCCCCAGGGTATGGCCGAAGAACGGAAGGGCGACCCAATAGCACCATAACAGTCCGGCCCATGTCTTCGGGTAGGCCGCGCTCGTTAGCCACCAGCCAAAGTTGGTCAGCAGGAAGAACTGCAGGCTGCATAGAAAGACCGCTCCCCCGATCCACAGCGCGTTTTCCGAATGGCGCAGCCGGCGCCCAATCCACACGTTGACCAGGAAGCCGGCGTACACGAACAAGGTGGTCTTCGGATACACGGGGTATCCGTGCAGCACGGCCAGGATCGGATTGGTCACGGACATGACGAGCAGCGGCATCAGGTAGGCCTGCCAGCCTGCCAACCGTGCCCCGCCAAAGAGGCTCAGACCGCCCACCGGAGTGACGTTGGGCGGATGCGGCACCAACCGCGCTACGGCACTCAGGAGGCACAGCGAGAGCGTCAGTGGTCTCAGAGGTTGGTTCGACTTGCTTGAGTAGGTAGGCAACATCTCTCGTCTCCTTCCATTGGAGGTGCGTCATAGAGTCAGCGGGCCCCGGCTACTTCTGCCAGCGAAATTTCAGGCCCGCGACGAAATTGCGCCGCAGGGCGGGGAAGCCCAGGGCCTCCTCGTAGCGGCTGTCGCTGAAGTTGTACAGGCGCCCGAACAGGGCGACCTCCGGGCTCAAGGCGACCTCCGCGCCAAGGTCCGGGCGAACGTAGCCGGGGTTGATCAGCAGGCCGCCGCTCGGGCCCAGGATGGGGTCGGCGTCAAGGGTCTCGGAGCGCCAAAAGGCGCCGGTGTTCAGCTTCAGGCGCAGGCGCTTAATGCGCCAGGTGGCCAGATAGGCGCCCGAATGTGCGGGTCGGCGCAGCAGGCGCTGTCCCACGCGGAACGGCGTGGGCCCGCGCCCGGGAGCCCCATCCAGCGAAAGCACCTCGCTCTTCAGCCAGGTGTAATGGCCGCTAAAGTTGATCCACCCGGTGGGACGAAAGGCGCCGGAAAGCTCCAGCCCCTGAGCGCGTGAGTTGGCCAGGTTGTCTGACTGCCAGCTGCTCAGTTCGCTGAGGTCGCCCCGCAGAGTGACAATCAGGTCGTGGTAGCGGTTGTGGAAGTAAGTCAGGTCTAGCACGACCCGGCGGCCGGCCAGTTCCTGCTGGATTCCCAGATCAAAGCTGGTGATGCGTTCCGGGGCCAGTTCCGGATTGTTGGTGAAAGCCAGTTCGAAACCACCCGGAGCGCGCAGCCCAGTCCCCGCGCTACCGTGGAACTTGGTGGCGCGGGCCGACCCGAGCAGATACGCCACCGAGATCTTTGGGCTCAGCGCCAGCCTGCTGTGGGCGTCAATCGCCGGCCGAGTGCCAAAGGCGTCGGCGGGCAGCGCCGAGGTGCGGATATTTTCCAGGCGCAGCCCCGTACTGAGGAACAGGCGTCCGCCGCGCTCGTAGAGGTTTTCCACGAACCATCCGAAGTTGTTGCGGAACAGCGGAAAGGGGTTCCCCGGTTCATCGGTCACGAAGGTGTTGAGGAAGCGCTCGCGCTGGTACTCGAAGCCAAAGCTGAGCGTATCGTCTTCAGCCAGCGCCACGTGCGTCTCGGTTCCGAAGCTGCCGCGAGACTGCCGGGAGCGCGAAGTGCCGAAGGACGAGACGAAGTCCAGGCGATCGGTGTAGAAACTGCCGCTCAGCTTCTGGCGGAAGCGCCCACGCGTGAATTCGAAGTCCAGGCCGTTGACGTAGGAGTTCTGCTTGAGGCGGCTGACCCGGTTCACCGGGCGGACGCGAAACGCGCCGGGGACGCCGGACTCGTTGGCGTTGGCGACCAGCGTGTAGCGGAGGCGGCTGGTGGTGGTCGGTTCATATTCCAGGTGCAGCGAGCCGGCCTGGTTGAGGTAGTCATCGTTGGGAACCACACCGTCGCTGGAGTGGCGCATCAGGTCGAAATTCCAGCCGAAGCGGCCCACTCGGCCCCCGGCGCCGAACGAGCCGCGGGCGGTCGCGAAGCTGCCGCCCTCGGCCTCGCCGTGAAACTGGAACGGGCTGGTGGCCCGGCGGGTAATGATGTGGACGACCGAGCCGATAGCGTTCAACCCGTAGAGCGCGCTCTGCGGGCCGCGCACGACCTCGATGCGGTCTACGATCTCCACAGGCAGGTGGGCAAAGTTGAATGCGCCGCCAAAGTCGTTCACCCGGACGCCATCCACCATCACCAGGTTGAAATTGGAATCGCCGCCACGCGCGAAGACGCTGGTGACGCCGCCGCGCCGGCCCGTCTGCACTACGGCCAGACCGGGGATGTGACGCAGCGCCTGGGCCACGTTTTCAGCGTGCATCTCCTCCAGTTGGTCCCGGGTCAGGACGCTGATCGAGGAAGCCACCGCCGAGGCTGGTAACTCTCTCCGCTCGGCGGTCACTACCACAACCTCGCTGCGCGCGGCCAGTTGCAGGCGGAGCTCGGTGCGCACGGCGTCGCCCTGGACGCGAATTTTTTGTGGCGTGCCTCTGAGTCCCGGCACCGAGGCCAGCAGCGTATAGGTACCCTCGGCCGGCGCCTCAAAACGGAACCGCCCGTCGGCGTCGCTGGCTACGGCGCGCGGAGAGGCGGCTCCCAGCAGATACACCACCGCGCGCGGGATCGGAGCGCCTTGCGGGTCCAGGACTGTCCCAGTGATCTGGGCAAAGAGAGCCGAAGGCAGAAGCAACAGTAGGGCCGAAACTAAGGTCAGGGAAATTGAAAACCGGCGAGTCATCTCTCCTCCTATCCCTCGACAGGGGAACGAGTGAGATTCCCGGCCGGTCTCCTGACTTATGCCTGACTCCCGATTTTCTCGGGAACGGCCGTGCCCGCCTTCCCATCCTTGCGGACAGTGGCGTTCGGGGCACGTCCTCGGCAATCACAGTGGCGGGGCCGTGCTGGATTTGCACCAGCTTCCCATGTCGCCGGACCATCCGGCGAACACCGGGAACCCAATGTTCGGAGGAATGCTACCCCAAAGTTGCGCGCTGCGCAAGAGCGCTGTGCCTAGATCTGGGCGGCGCCAAGAAACACCAAAGAAACAAAAGCTGGCGGCCTTGACGCAGCCTGGGCCGGAGTCTAGAGTTAGTCGCATGGCCGAAGGTGGTCCGCTGCTATCGGTGATCCTGCCAGTCTACAACGAGCGGCGGACGCTGCGCGAAATTCTGCGCCACGTGCACCAGGTGCCGATCGAAAAAGAGATCCTCGCGGTGGACGATTGCTCTACCGACGGCAGTCGAGAGCTGCTGGACGAGCTGGCCGCCACTGACCCTCGTCTCCGGGTGATTCACCAGCCCCGGAACCGGGGTAAAGGGGCGGCTGTGCGGGCCGGCATCGAGCGCGCTTCGGGCCAGATCATTTTGATCCAGGATGCGGACCTGGAATACGATCCGGCTGAATACCCGCGCCTGCTTGCGCCGATCCTGGAAGGGAAGGCCGACGTGGTTTACGGCTCGCGCTTCGCCGGCTCTACCCGCCGTGTGACTCGGTTCTGGCACACGCAGGGAAACCGGTTCCTGACGCTGCTTTCCAACCTCGCCACCAACCTGAGCCTGACAGACATGGAAACCTGCTACAAGGCGTTCCGCGCCGACGTGCTCAAAGGTCTGCGCCTGACTTCCAACCGCTTTGGGTTCGAGCCGGAAGTCACGGCACGGGTGGCGCAGTTGAAGTGCCAGATCTACGAGGTGCCCATCAGCTACCGCGGCCGCGACTACAGTGAGGGAAAAAAGATCAACTGGAAGGATGGTGTAGTGGCAATCTGGACCATTCTGAAATGCGCCGTGACTAAGGCCGAGCGGAACGCCGGCGTGCCAGCGCCTGTTGGCTCCACCGAGTCGCGACGCCTCAACCCTACCGGCGTGGTCGCCTCAGAGAAATCGGAACGGCGCTAGCGTTGGGGGAGGACTGATTGCGCCTGTTCCAGTGGAAGGCAAGCAAAAAACCCCTTGGCGTACTGCTCTATTACGTGGCATCCACGGCGTTGTTCTTCCGCGATCCGCTTTTTCTGGGCCGCTTTCACATTCCCCATGACATGCCAAAGAGCATACACTCCAAGCGCATACACTAATGATTAGGCGCGTTGACTGGAGGGTAGTTGCAATCGTTTCTGCTTTTGTCTTGCAGGCATTCTTCTTTACCCCGCTTCAAATATTTCTGAACAACATAATTGAATTCTCAGTGAACTTCGCTCACTTGGTTTTCTTGTTCCTACTCGTCTCGTGCGGCCTGACTGCGCTTTTATACTTAGCTGCCGGCAAGCTTCCCTCTCAGATATTCTTGGCAGCCGTTACATTCCTCAGCGTCGTGGCTTTCATTGAATCCAGGGTATTGTTTGCTCTCGCGGGACATCGACCCTTTGACGGTAAAGTGATTGATTGGGAGCCACTAGGCGCCCTCTCGCATTTCGAGCTGGCTACAATTGCCGCCCTTGCACTTCTGATTGCTGTCCTCAGACGCCGCCAAGAGCTTTTCTACTCTATTTCGCTCTTCATTCTGCTGTTCCATGGCATTG
>JAKZXP010000087.1:0-3542 GCA_047514915.1 Terriglobia bacterium | reverse complement strand
GACGCAATCCAAGATCGCGGTGGGTTCGGGGGGCCTTTGGGGCCAGGGCAGCAAGAAAGGTACCCAAACTCAATTGTGGTTTCTCCCCGTGCCCCATACTGATTTTATCTTTGCGGCCTTTGCTGAGGAACACGGATTCTTCGGAGTGCTTTCCGCCCTGCTCCTCTACTTCATGGTCTTGATGAGGCTCATCCACAATGCCCAGACGGCTCCCGACCGCGGGGGAGTGTTCATCGTTATGGGGGTGGTGGGTGTGCTTCTGTTCCATATCCTGGTGAATGTCGGGATGGTGATCGGCTTCATGCCGATCACCGGCATTCCGCTGCCGCTGATGAGCTACGGCGGTTCCTCGGTGCTGTTTACGTTTATGGCGCTCGGCCTGGTAAACAATGTCAGGCTGCGCCGCTTTGTCCATTAGCATGGCTGGAGGGATCGCGCCTGCGTGCGTAGCTTGAGGCGCCGAGACGGTTGGCGGGAGGGAAGTCAACCGCGCGGTGAGTTGCAGGTTCCCTCCGCGAGTTTACGATTTCAAGTCCGGCCCCTAAAGGCCGGCGGGCACACCATGTTTGGGGTGATTATGTCCAACCTACAGGGCGAGAGGGTCGCCTGCGCCCGTCCGGGTGTTCTTCCAACCGATCCGTCTGGGCCTTACCCCTGCGCTTTCTCGAGCCTGCAAGAAGGCCTGTGGCAGGGGCGAAAAGTAGCCCGGAATCGTTGGACCAGCCCCGGGTGGGCGACCAGGGTGCCTTGGCCGAGGAAGATGGCCGCCCCTCACGCTAATTCCCCCGTCCGACGTGGTTCCGCCCAAAGGAGTTTCCATGGTGAAGGAACTACTGGTCTCTTCGTCTCCCTACGAGACGAAGGTGGCTATTCTGGAAGAGGATCAGCTTGCCGAAGTCTACTTTGAACAATCCAACGAATACTCAATAGCTGGGAGCATCTACAAAGGTCGGGTGACGCGCGTGCTCCCGGGCATGCAGTCCGCCTTCGTCGACATCGGCTTGGAGCGCGACGCCTTTCTCTATGTCTCTGACTTCCTGGAAGACGCCGAAGTTTTCGACAAGATTGATACCGGGGTCGGAGATAGCCTAACACGGATCAGCGAAAGGGCACCTTCTCCCGCCAGCCGTCCCCTTGGCGCGCCTCAACCACCGGAACCAATTTCGGCTCCTGCAGCCTCCGTGCCGGAACCGGAGGCTACGTTGGAGACAACTGGCCCGGGTGGGGCAGCTCAGGGGCGCCGCCGCCGCGGGCGCCGGCGCGCGCGCCGCCACTTCCGTGGCGGCGGATTCCCCCAAGCAAAATATGCCGGCCCGTCGGAAGCCGGTCCCCAACAGGGGGCCGGTTCCCAACAGGGGGAAGGTGGCTCCCCGTCCCCGGTTGCGAGTCGGCGCCCTGCGCCCATGGTGCTCCCAGGTGAGTCGCTAGCCAAGTACCGACATGTTGCCCCCTCCGCGCCTGATGGCCCCGCCTTCCATGAACCCTCAGTAGAGGAAATCGAGAAACCGCAGGAAACAGAATATACGGCGGAGCCGTTCCGGGGCAGCCAGCCCGAACCGCAGTCCGAGGAGGTCCAGCAGGAGGAAGCTTCCAGCCCTGAGGCCGACACGTGGTCCACTCCTGCGGTGGTTCCGGAAACCACCGAACCGGAGGCGGCACAATTTAAACAGGCGCCGGCCGAGCCGAGCGCCGGAGGCGCGGCCCCTGAGGCAGTTTTGGAGGCCACACCCAGCGAAGAACCCGTCGAGCAACCCCAGACAGAAGAGCCCGCCCTAGCTGCCGAAGGAGAAGCTGCTGAAGAAAGCGTCCCTCAAACCCTGGAGGGTGTTTCACCGCTGGCAGTTCCCGAGGACGCGGAAGCGGCAATTGTCGGCGGCGACCAGGCTGACGAGCCGGAGCTTGCTCCGGCGGAGGAAAGCAGCGTCGCTGGCGTTGAGGGTGTGCCAGCGGGGGAGCCGGCTGGAGGACGGATTAGTACCTCAGGCCGCCGGTTTGGCCGTCGGCCAAACCGGCGGCTGCGCCACAAGATGGTGAGCGATGGCCGGCAGCCGCCGCGCCCCCAGGTACCCGCGGAGCGTGCCGTCCGCTCCCAGCCGTTGATTAGCGACTTGTTGCGCGAGGGGCAGGAGATTCTGGTTCAGGTCGCTAAAGAACCGCTAGGTAGGAAGGGCGCGCGCATCACGTCCCACATCGCCCTGCCGGGCCGCTATTTGGTCTACATGCCGACGCTCGAGCACGTGGGAGTATCGCGCAAGGTGACCACGGAGGAGGAGCGCCAGCGCTTGAAGCGGGTCATTTTGGAAGCCAAAAGAGAAATCCCGGGAGGTTTCATCGTCCGCACTGCTGGGGAAGGGCGTAGCGAAAAGGAGCTCCTTGAGGACGTTCAGTTTCTGCACCACCTCTGGCTTGAGATTCGGGCCAAGGCGGAGCGCACCGCTGCCCCCGCGCTCCTCCACCACGACCTGAACCTGGTGGAGCGCATCCTGCGCGACCAGCTCTCGGAGGAGTTTCGCGCCCTTTGGGTGGACAACGAGCAGGAGTACGAAACGATCCTGAAGTTCGTACAACACTTGCAGCCGGTGTTGGTCTCCCGCGTGAAGTTGTACACCAAAGATTCTCCCATGTTCGAAGAGTTCAACGTCTACGAGGAGATCAACAAGGCGTTGAAGCCGAAAGTCTGGCTGAAATCCGGCGGCTACATCGTGATCAACCACACAGAGGCGCTGGTCTCCATTGACATCAACACCGGCAAGTACGTTGGTAAGACGCCGCGGCTGGAGGACACCATTGTCAAAACCAATGTGGAGGCCATCAAGGAAATCGTGCACCAGATCCGGCTGCGGGACCTGGGCGGCATCATCGTGATTGACTTCATCGACATGGAGGAGCGGAGGAACCGCACGCGGGTGATGCAGGTGTTGGAGGAAGAGCTCCGGCAGGACCGCGCCCCTTCCAAGGTCGTGGCCTTTAACGAGTTCGGGCTGGTGTCCATCACGCGCAAGCGTGTTAAGCAATCGCTGGAGCACACGTTGTGCGCGCCGTGCGTCCACTGCAGCGGCTCCGGCTTCCTGAAGTCCCCGCACACCATCGCCATGGAAATCCTGACCGAAGCCTCCAAGCTCGTCCCCTTCGCGCAGCGCAAGCAAATCACCTTGCGGGTGAGCCCCGAGGTCGGGCGGTACCTGAAACAGCGGGACGTTCCGGTCATGCAGGGAATTGAGGACATGACCCATCAGACGGTGTTCATCAAGACCGACCCAACTTTGCACCCGGAGTCGTTCGATTTCAACTGAAGCGCCAAGGGGAGCCGGATCGGTGTGCAAGCAAGCCTGCGTTGCCCCGGTGCAGGGAAGCCCTCGGGGGGCAAACGGCATTCCTGCCGGTGCGCTGCCCTGGAGATATTTCAAGGGTGAATCTGGGCACGATGGAGCGGATCAAGGTCATCGATGCCGTCCACGACGGTGCTGCAATACACGGGCCGCAGAACGACAGTTCAACTCCATCAGGAAATGCCCACGGGGCCGAACAACCGGGTGGCAGAC
>JAKZXP010000086.1:0-9312 GCA_047514915.1 Terriglobia bacterium | reverse complement strand
ATTATAGACGAGAGCCGCGGCTTGTCGTCTATCTGGCTAGGACCCGGCCCCGATCACTGTATTGGGGAGTTGCGATCACGCTGGCCACGGCCGCGGCAATCGGGCTGCGCATCTGGCGACGCAGTTAGAAATTTCGCTATTGTTTCTCTTGGCTGGGTCGCTTTCGGCTGGGCGAGCCGGGCAAAAACGACTCAGGGTTCGCTGCCAGCTTCTCCAGCAGTTCTTGGGGGATGTCGACAGTAATGCGCACTGCGCTCGCCTCCTGTTGCACATCTAAAGTATTCAGAAGCTCGAGCGCTTCGGGGCGGTCGGAGGGAGCGGCCAGCCGCATCGTCGCCAGGAAGCCGCGAGCAAGATCGTTCAGGGTGCCGGCATCCTGCTCGTTGCCGAAGGTGCCCTCGAGGAGCAGTCGCAGCCCGGAGGTGACCTTGAGGGCGAAGGTGGTGGCTTCGATTCGCTGCAGCAACTGAAACACATTGGCCTGCCCGGGCGGGGGAGTACCAGCTGTCTTCAGCAAATCCCCAGCAGCGAGGGCGACGGCCCAAAGCTGGTTCTCCGACCCCAACCTCTGCAATTGCTCAACCAATTCACCATTGTTCAGCACGCTGGGGCCGGGTTCCAGCTTCAGGTCCAGCGCCTGCTTCACCGCCGATGTTGTGCCCAGCAGGATCGTCTGGTCGTCCAGTAGCACTGTTGTCACAGACTCGCTCTTAGACTCAGGGCCTTCCTTACTCCAGTATCCAGATTTCGAAGCCCCGGTAGAGCTCCGGCGCATCAGACTTTTGCCGCAGGACCGCAGAAATTTTCGAGCGCTCGTACTCGGCCGTCACAACCGCTAGACCCCTTACCGAGTCGGGCATCTGCCCCCCGGGGAGGCTCCAGAGCGCGCCCGTTACCCCTTTGAAGTCGCGCAACACATCCAAGCCGGTGTCAGCCTTAAAACTACTGTACCCGGGGTCGTTCATTGCCTCCTCGGCGCGCGACCGCACAGTAGCAAAGGCAGCCGAGGAGAGCAGCCCGTCCAGGTCCAGGCCAAACAGGACGGTCGCCTCCGCCGGCAGGAGCCCCAGGTTGGCGTTGTTCCGTTGAACGATATCTGCTAAGGCGGGCTGCTGGCTGCCGCGCCCCATCAGGAGACCTGTCACTGCTAGCAAAACAACGAGGATTGCGACAAAGGATTTGCGACGCATGGAGACCTCACATTCCCTCAAGTTTTGCCAGCCGCGCAACGCGGCTGGGTTGCGTTCCGTACCTTCTGCTAATGATTCCCGAGATTCCGGCTCCTCATTCAGGTTCCTCTTTCTTTGGACTGAAATCCCGCAATCTGGGTGCTTTCACGGCTTCGGGGGCAAACCGGGCACCCAAGAAGACGCCGCCGCCCAGAGGACGGTATAACTCAATCGACATTTGCGAAATTGGCATCGGCGTTTCTTTGAAGTGCGGCTTGTCCCAGCGCGCAGAACCCCGCTCGGATGTTGGTGTCGAGGGTGGTGTCTGGGCTGGCAAGCGGACCACGGGGGGTGCCCCCTCGGGCGCATCAGCGCAATGCGGGGGTTGGCTGCTTGACGTTGATCGGCCAGAGCCAGCCGTGACGGTCAGGTTTCCGTCCCTCGATAATGGCGAAAAATTCTTCTTGCAGCGCACGAGTGATCGGGCCGCGACTGCCGTTGCCGATCGAAATCTTGTCCACCGAGCGCACTGGGGTAATTTCGACGGCGGTGCCGCTGAAAATGACCTCGTCGGCAATGTAGAGAGCCTCGCGGGGAATGACCTGCTCGACTACGGGAATGCCCAAGTCCCGCGCCAGCCGCAGCACGGTGTCCCGGGTGATGCCGGGCAGAATCGCCGAGGCCAGCGGAGGCGTGTGCATCGTCCCGTCTTTTACCACGAAGATGTTCTCGCCACTTCCTTCACTGATGAATCCGTTTACGTCCAGAGCGATGCCTTCGGCGTAGCCGTTGGCCATCGCCTCCATCCGGATCAACTGCGAGTTCATGTAGTTGGCGGCCGCCTTGGACATGGCGGGCAGGGTGTTGGGCGCCATCCGATTCCAGGAGCTGATGCAAACGTCGGTGCCTTGCTCCAGCGCTTCTTTGCCCAGGTACTTGCCCCATTCCCAGCAAGCCAGGAACACCTCGACCGGGCAGTTGCCGGGGTACACTCCCATGTCGCCGTACCCGCGCATCACGATGGGCCGCACGTAGCAGGCCTCCAGGCGGTTGACCCGCACCAGCTCCAGTATCGCTTCCGTCAGCTGCTCCCGTGAATGGCCGATTTGCATGCGGTAGATCTTGGCGGAGTTGAACAACCGCTCGACGTGCTCCTTCAAGCGGAAGATCGCCGGCCCGTTGGCCGTGGCGTAGCACCGCATCCCCTCGAAGACCGCAGAGCCGTAATTCACCACATGGGACAGCACGTGGATCCGTGCCTCGTCCCAGGGGATGAACTGCCCGTCATGCCAGATCTTCTCGCTCTTCTTGACGGCCATTACTGGTTGGGTGCCCCTCGCGCCGAGCCAGTATAGCATCGAATCCGATGCTGTCAGGCAGTCCCAAGGAACCCATCCGCGGCTGCCAACACGAACAAGAGCGAAACGCGCTGCCCAAGCAGTGCATCTCTTAGGATGGCCCCTGGGGAGCTGTTCGTGGCAGGATAGAAGCCCAGGAGAAAGATCATGTCGCGATATCGCCCACTGCTCACCGTGCTGGTTGCTTTGGTTCTGCTGGCGCAGGTCCTGGCCGCTCGCACGCGCGTCAAACCGGGAATGAATTTCTTCTCCAAGCAACAGGAAATTCAGTTGGGCAAAGAGGCGGCCGCCGACCTGGAGCGCCAACTGTCGCTGGTCCGGGACCGGTCACTGAACACCTACGTCAGCCAACTGGGACGACGCCTGGCCCGCTACTCGCCGGCGCCCGACTATCCCTACACGTTCAAGGTGGTGCGCGACAAGCGGATCAATGCGTTCGCACTGCCGGGCGGTCCGATCTACGTGCACACCGGAACGATCGCGGCCGCCGAGAACGAGGGGCAACTGGCCGGAGTGATGGGACACGAGATCGCGCACGTAGCCCTGCGCCACGGAACGAACAACGCCTCCAAGGCGATGCTGGCGCAGATGCCGCTGGCAATCCTGGGAGGAGTGATCGGCTCGGGGTCCATCGTGGGGCAGCTCGCCAGGCTCGGCATCGGCTTCGGCGCCAACTCTGTCCTGCTGAAATTTTCCCGGAATGCGGAACGCCAGGCCGACATCATCGGCACACAGATGCTTTTTGACGCGGGGTATGACCCGCAGGAGATGGCTCGCTTCTTCCAGAAATTGCAGGGCGAGAAGCGCGGTGGCTCGATCGAATTTCTCTCCAGCCACCCCAACCCGGGCAACCGGATCGAGGGAGTGCGTAAGGAAATCAGCACACTCGGGCCGCAGAAATATCAGGTGGCGGAGAATCCGGACTTCGGACGGGCCCGGTCGCGGGCCGTCCAGCTCAACCGCCAGCCGGCTGCCAGGCGCGAGCGCGACTTCGGCCACGAAGAGCACGGCGAGCACCAGCACCCCCGCCTGCCCAGCCGCAATTTCCGCGTCTTTGACGCCGGCTGGTACCGCATCCAATACCCGGACAACTGGCAGGTTCACGGAAAGCAGACTTCGGCGCAGACCATCGCGCCGCCTGAAGGCATTGTGCGTTCACGCGAGGCCTCGGGAATTGCCTACGGTGCCCTGGTCAGCATCTTTGAACCAGAGTTGGACCCAGAGCGAGACGAAGGTGGGCGCATCAGCCTATATCAAGCCAGCTCGCAACTGATCGAGCAGATCCAGCACAGCAACCCAGAGCTGCGGGTGATCAGCAGGAGGCAGCGAACTGGAGTGGGCGGCCAGCGAGCCATTTCCCTGACTCTGCGCGGGCCCTCGCCGGTGCGCGGCGAAACCGAGCTGGACTGGCTGGTCTCGACCCTCCGCCCAGACGGGACGCTCTGGTACATCGTGTTTGTGGCTCCGGAGCAAGACTTCGGCGCTCTTCGTCCCACCTTCGAACAGATGTTGGATTCGGTCCGCTTTCCCCGCTGACATCTGGCAGAGTGCTGAAAAACTCCCATCAAAAGTTTCAGTAAGGAACCACACATGCTGAAGCCTGTGCCACTCTCAGCCACTTGCGAGCTGGTGGTGGCACAGACTTCAGTCTGTGCTGAGGTCTTTCAACGGCCCGCCAGGCGAACCCAAAAGCAACTTCTGAAAGAACCTGGGGTTCGTATTGGTGAAGGCCATCTTCTTCGGGAACACGCGAGTGGGTATGCGCCTGGGATGGGATGGCTTCCAACATCTTGTAAAGGGAAATGACTTTGAGGGGAGATCGTCAATGAAAACCAGGTTACTTACCATAGCGGCAGTGTGCTCGCTTCTGTTTTCTGTTTCCATGCACGCTCAGGATGAGCCCACAACGGATCATCAGTGGGGACTGCTGGAAGCTGTCCAGCGCATCTTGGAGCTGACGGACTCGCAGGCCCAAGAATTAGCGAATTTGAGACAGTCGCATCTGGAACAAATGCACGCTCTGAGGATGCAAATCCGGGAACTGGAACAGCAAAAAGCCGAGCTGCTCAGCTCCGACAACCCGGACGCCGGTCAGGTCGGAGCCATTGTGATTCAGCAGTTTGGGTTGAAGCAGCAGGTGCAGGCGGCGAATCAGTCTTATCATGAGGCCGCACGGACTGTTCTAACCCAGGAACAACAAGAGAAAGTGGCCCAGATTCAACAGGCAGTACTCCTGGCACGCCAGGGAGGACCGTTAGCCGCATTCGGGCTTATCCACCCGCCCGACCGGCACTACTCTTTCAGGAGACTCCTGCTACAGAAGTTCGGCCAGAGGTTTGGCCAGAGTTCTGGAATGACAGGAGGGGAAGACCGAACCGGGCCCTGGGCAGTTCCCTTCCGGCTATTCCCAACAAACTGAGTTCTAGAAGCGAGAGACCCGGGTAGGCGGCTTTCGGAAATGCGCCCGACTGGGAAATCCAACGAATTGGACTCGATTTCCGTATGTCGGGCCACAGCCTCTGCAAGAAGGCAATCCACCTTCCTGGGTTTTCCGCCCGAGGGAGCTTCCGCCTCCACCCTTGCCATTCCTCAACCGATGAACGCCACCGGAGTTATTGAAACAATGACAGACATTACAAACATCAGAATCATTTACGCGAAAGGTTTTCTTTTTCTTGTAGGGGGGGTGTCGGCTTCGACCCTACTTATTATTGAAAACCCCGATAGCAAAGTAATTCTTTTGCTGATTCTGTCGGTATGGTGTTTTGCTAGGTTCTACTACTTTGCTTTTTACGTCATTGGCAAGTACGTGGATAGCAGCTACAAGTTTTCCGGGCTATGGTCATTTGTGGTGTATTTATTCCGCAAGAGGTCCCGTTCGCCCGGTACTTGATTCAGGAAAAGCGAGCACGCCTAACTGTCGCGGGAACGGCCCGGAAAACCCTCGGGCGCCTTGGTCGCTACCACCTCGCCAGCCTACGGTTTTCACACGCCAGTCTCATTTTTGGATCAGGAAATTGCCGATGGCCAGCGCGTCCACGCCGCTGGAGTAAAACACGCGCAGGGCTTCGCTGGGAGTTGCGGCCAAGGGAGCCCCCGGTTCATTGAACGAGGTATTGATCAGCACGGGATGGCCGGTCAGTTCGCCCACCCGCGTCAGCAGCTCGTGGTAGTGCTTGTTGCCCGCACGCGGTACGACGTGGATGCGCGCCCGGTCGCCGGCAAACGCCAGGCCGGGAACACTGGCCGCATCCTTGACCCGCGCCACGGAAGCCAGGTAAGCGGCTGGCGCAGGCCAGCGATAGTCAAAGTAGCGCGAGGCGGCCTCTGCGGTCACCGAAGCTGCAAGCGGCCGGAACGGCTCGCGGCGCTTGGTGTAGGCGTTCAGGTTCTCCTTCACCCAATGATCCCGCGGGGCTGCCAGAACACTGCGGTGCTCCAGGGCCCGCGGCCCGAATTCAGCAGCCCCTTGAAACCAGCCCACAAACGAACCGCCCGCAAGCAACTCGGCCACGTCGCCCAGCAGTTTCGGCATGGCCTGATGGCGATAGCGCAGTCGGCAGTTGTCCAGGATGTCTTTGATCTCCTGCCCAGAGAAGGCGGGACCCAGGCTGGCTGACAGCATGCAGCGCCGTAGGGAAACGCCGGCGGCCTGGGTGACGGCCATGGCCCCGCCAATGGCGCACCCCGCGTTGCCGGCGGCTGGTGGAACAAAACCGTCGCGGAAGCCAGTCCGTGCGGCCAGCGCATCGGCCAGCAGGACGTTGAAGGCCACGCCGCCGCCAAGACATAGCGTTTCGGCGCCCGTGCGCTGGCGCCAGTGCTCGGCCAGCTCCACCAGCGCCGCTTCGACTTCCGATTGCAGGCTGGCGGCCAGATTAGCCCGCCAGCTTTGCGGCATCGCGGCGGCGTCGGCGACCGGAGTCCTGGGTCGGCCCTTGGAGCGCGGTTGCAGTCCAATCGCCGAGAGGAACTTTTCCGAAAGCCGGACACGTCCGGAAGTGCTGGAGCTAAAGCAATCGGCATTCAGACGCAGCTCGCCACGATGAAACGGCGCCAAGATGCGGCGAAAGACATCACCGAACTCTGGCTCCCCGATGGTGCTCAGCCACACGGTGCGGTGGACATCGTCCGCCGGGTCCCAACCGAGCAACGCTGTGATTTCGCTGTAGAGCAATCCCACCGAGTGGGGGAAGGCCCCGTCGGCCAGCGGCCGGATGCCGTCGCCCTCGGCCAGCGCCACCTGGGCTGCCCGCATCGCCGAACCGCCGTCCAGGGTCAACACCAGAGCACGCTCGAACGTGCTGGGATAGTAAGCGTAGGCGGCGTGAGCGTAGTGGTGATCTACGGCTGTGAAGCGAGCCTTGGGGAACAATTCCCGCAGGGTGCGCAGGTCGCGCAACTCCAGACGCGCCCGGTTCAGTCCGGCGATGCCGTGCAGGACCGAGGCCAGCGGGGCAATGGGAAACTTCCTGCCGCGAAAGGCCAGTTCGCGCCCCAGCAGCCGCAGCGGTTGCAGGTCCACCGCGACTGCCGTAACGTCGTTGGCCGTCGCCCTGGCTTTGCTCAGGCAGAAGGCAATGGCCTTGTGCGGCACGCCATGGGGACTGCGCCGCCCGATCAGCTTGGCTTCCTCGCAGGCCGCCAGAATTTCTCCGTCTTGCAACAGGGCCGCCGTGGCTTGGTGGGACAAGCCAGAGATTCCCAACACGAGCATAGAGCTTAAGTGTATCAGGTGTCAGGGGCGGGGTTTTGGAGGCAAGCAGTTAGGTAGCAGACAGTTAGGTTGGTCTGCCTTCGGCCCGGCGCGTTCTGTTATTCTTCGTTGCATGCACCGGCTCAAGCGCGCCCGGCAAGTGGCCCGGCAAGTGAAAGTCCAGCGTTCTGAAGTGGTTTTCCGGGGCCGTGTGTTCTCTGTGACCCGAGATCGGGTTGTGGAACCCGGCGGCAAGAAAGTGGTGCGGGAACTGGTGCGCCACCCCGGCTCGGCAGTGATACTCCCGCGCCACAGTGATGGTCGCCTGCTCCTGGTGCAGCAGTTCCGACTGGCTCCGCGACGGTTCCTGTGGGAGCTGGCGGCCGGGCGCATCGACGGCGAGGAAAGTCCGCTTCAGGCTGCACGGCGCGAGCTACTAGAGGAAACTGGCTTCCGGGCCGCCCGCTGGAAGCTGCTCGCCGAGGTCTTTCCCAGCCCGGGTTTCGTGGACGAGGAAATGTGGCTGTTCCTGGCCGAGGGGCTGCGACCGGGGCGTGCCCGTCCGGAACCCGATGAGCTGATCCGCAAGCGATGGTTTTCCATTCCTCAGTTGGGAGAGTTGATCCGGCGCGGCAAGATCCAGGACGGGAAAACTCTGCTGGGATATTTTTTACTGAGGAATCAGGACTAGCGAAACGCGCCCGAAACTGCAGATTCTCTCAGAAGGCCCATCCAACCTGCGCAGAAAGGTCTGCAAGCCAGCAACGTAGACAAAGTCTGGTTGCGCAAGTTCCCGCCATTTTCTCCAACGTCCTAGTGGGCTGCTGAAAAACCGTTTTCAGGGACCCAAGAAGGTTTTCACAGGCTGAAGCCTGTGCCACTTTTCAACGACTTGGCGGCCCTGTGTGGCACAGACTTCAGTCTGTGGAGGAGTTTTTCAGCAGCCTGCTAGTGGGGAAGTTTCTCTCACCGTGCTTGCCTAACGGCCAGCACGGCATTGAGGCCTCCAAACGCGAAGGAATTGGAAACGGCAGCACGCACCGGCTGCTGGCGGGGTGTACCGGGCACGTAATCCAGGTCGCATTCCGGGTCGGGCTTGGTGTAGTTGGCGGTAGGAGGGATGACACCGCAGTCCACTGCAAGCACCGTGGCGATGAGCTCCAGGGCACCGCTGGCCCCCATGGCGTGCCCGTGAATGGACTTGGTGGAGGAGACAGCCAGGGCGCGCGCATGCGGGCCGAATACCTGCTTGAGGATCTCCGTTTCCCTGGGATCATTCAAGCGCGTCCCGGTGCCGTGGGCGTTCACGTAATCCACCGCCGCCGGCGCCAGCGCCGCCTGAGCCAGAGCGGCGCGTAAGGCGGCCACCGGACCCTCCAATCCCGGCTGGGTGATGTGACCCGCATCTGCGGTGGCCCCGTAGCCTGCCAACTCCGCGTAGATGCGCGCGCCGCGCTGGCTGGCATGTTCCCAGTCCTCCAGCACCAGCACACCCGCCCCTTCGCCCAAGACCATCCCTTGGCGGTCGGCACTAAACGGCCGGCACACCGGAGCCATCACGCGCATCGCCTCCCAGCACTTCATCACCCCGTAGCAGATGGGCGCGTCACTGCCGCCTGCCAGCATCCACTCGGCGCGCCCGTTCCGGATCATTTCAGCGGCCTCGCCCAGCGCGTGGGTGGCCGAAGCACAGGCAGTGGAGAAGGCCAAGACCGGCCCCGTCAAGCCAAATTCCATGCTGAGTTGCGACGCGGCGGCGCCGTACATCACGCGCGGAATGGTAAACGGGTGCAGGCGCTGGGCGTTGCGGCCATACAGTTCGTAATAGCATTCGTCCTGGCTCAGCGCGCCACCGCTGCCAGTTCCCAAGGCGACCCCGGCGCGCCCATGATTGCTCTGGCTCGGCTCCAGGCCGGCGTCGTGCAAAGCTTCTGAAGCCGCCAGCAGAGCAAACTGTGCGAACCGGTCCAGCAGGTCCAGCTTTTTCGGGGGAAAGTGGCTTGCCGGATCGTAGTTGGGAACTTCCGCGGCCACCGGCACCACCAGCCGCGACGGATCGAACAGGCTGATGCGCCGCTCGGCGCTGCGG
>JAKZXP010000085.1:0-3396 GCA_047514915.1 Terriglobia bacterium | reverse complement strand
CATGCCAAGGACATCCTGAACTCGGGACGAAAGGTACACACCAAAGTCCTCTTCTTCGATTAGCCAGCTTGGGACTGGCTTTCCAACACGTTTCGATGATCCACCTCTCAACGCCCAACCTCCCAAAAAGTTTGGTTCCGTTCAGAAGTTTGGTCCGTGGGCCGATCAAAGACCTGAATGAATTAGCGACTTGCGAAAAGTTCGTCCGGAACTACGTACTTCACGATGAGATGGGCATGGAAATAGAGCCGTGGCCAGATCCGGGTGACGAACGCCCGTTCACGAAAGAGGAAGAACTGGCTGGAGGTAGGAACGTCATAGTGGCAGTCGGACCGGTCATTGAAGAATATGGACTGTTCGACGATTTCCGCAACCAGCTCGACCAAGCTAGCTCGGCCATTGAACTCACACCCGAATTGTGCCAACTTGCAGAAGAATTCGCAAATGCAGGCCAGGGCAACGTCTATTTCAAAGCTCATGTGGAGTATCTCCAACGGCTCGTTGCGGTTCTGCAGGATGGCGGCAGCGTGGTGTGCGCGTGCGGATTCGCGAATGCCGCACTGACCAAAGCCTCAGAGTTTCCCGAGGAACTTTTCGATAAGCTAGACGCCAGCTGGAAAGATTTCGTCACCAGGGCTCAGAGAGGGGAGGTGGGTCCGATAATTTCTCCGGTACTCTCGATTGTTCTGTCTCGCTGCGCCAGGCGGGATGCCATTCCGAATATTTTGCGCGACCTACGTGAAGAATGGTCGGCCGCGCGGCAGAAGGTGTGGAGTCTGCTAGACGAGTTGAAGCATGCAACGTCACTGAAAGCAGCGAACGAAATCCAGCGAGAACTGGACTCCGCCGCCGAATTCATGACGCGTGAGATAGCACCGAGTAACGAACGGCCCACGCGCGTTCTCTGGAAACTCACGACTGGGGCCATATCCGGCGCAGCGATCGGGACACTTAGTGGAGGCAGTTGGGAGTTAGGTGCCGCGTCTGCTGCTATCGTACCACTGGGAAGAATGCTGGCGGATGAGGTGTCTCCTGCGGTCCTGTTCCGGCGCGGGGCATTTGATCTGGCGCGAAGAGTTGGAGGAGAAGCAGCCAGCACTGAACTGCCGCATAAGGTTTTGGCAGGGCTATTAACCCAGGCGGAGATCAAGAACCTGGGCCTATAGTGTGGACGTTACGCTAACAATTGCTGCTATTTGCTCTGCTTCTCTTCCTTGTTTTTCCCTTCAACGGGTTTCTTCTCCAGCTCGGGCGGTTCGTGGGCCGATACCTGCCGCTTCTTGGGCCGCTCCAGATTTATCTTCGCGGTGTGCTCTTCGCCGCTGATCTCGAAAATTTCACCGGCGGTCCGGTAAGCGGGGGCAATCACCTGTACGCGCACCTTGCCGGAGGGAATCTCCGGGAATTCCACCAATCCCCGCCGGTTGGTCTTGCTATTCCACTCGCGGCGCAAGTCCTTGCGGAGTATACGCGCAGTGATGAAGTTCACCGTAACCGAAGCCTGGTGAACCGACCGTTTGCTGGTGGCGTCCCGCACGTCAATCGTCAGAATGGTGTACTGGGTGTCGGCCGAAAGCGGGTTCCACAGGACAAGCGACAATAGAAAAAGAGCGGCAGCAAGCATTCTCACCTTCATAACCTCCTATTCTAGTCCAAGACAGCCGCGCTCCGGTAGACACTTCGGACGGCGCACTTCGGTCTCCGAACTCTGGAGTGTGATACTTTCCCAGCTATGGGTTTTGCCACCGACGCGATTCATTGCGGGCAAGAGCCCGACCCGGCCACCGGCGCCATTGTCCCTCCCATCTACCAGACCTCCACCTTCGTGCAGGAAGCTCTGGGACGGCACAAGGGGTATGAGTACGCCCGCTCCAGCAACCCCACGAGGCGCGCACTGGAACGGAACCTGGCGGCGCTGGAGGGGGGAGCGGTCGGGCTGGCCTTCGCCTCGGGCATGGCGGCCATCCACGCGCTGCTGAGCTTGTTTGGCCACGGCGACCACGTCCTGTGCTCGCGCCGGGTTTACGGCGGAGTGCCCCGCCTGTTCCGCCAAGTTCTGGCCCGCTCCGGGCTGGAGTTTAGCTACGCGGACACGGCCTGCCTGGAAGAGGTGGAAACCGCCATCCGCCCCAACACGCGCCTGCTCTATATTGAGACGCCGGCCAACCCGCTGATGACCTTGACCGACATCGCGGCGGCTGCTGAGCTGGCCCATGCCCGTGGCCTGCTGCTGGGGGTGGACAACACCTTCGCGACTCCCTACTTCCAGCGTCCGCTGGCTCTGGGCGCCGATGTCGTGGTGCATTCCACCACCAAGTACTTGAACGGACACAGTGACGGGGTGGGCGGCGCCGTGGTCTTCGCCGCCAGCCAACAAGAGCGCGCTCGGCAGCTCGGTCTCATCCAGAGCACGGCTGGCGCCATTCTTGGCCCGTTCGACTGCTGGCTGGTGCTGCGCGGCGTCAAAACCCTGGCCGTGCGCATGCGGCAGCACAACGAAAACGGCCTAGCCGTGGCCACCTGGCTGAGTCAGCAGCCGAAGGTGCTCCGGGTATATTATCCAGGCTTGTCCAGCCACCCGCAGTACGAGCTGGCCCGGCGCCAGATGAGTGGCTTCGGGGGCATGATAGCGTTCGACATGGGCTCGCTGGAGGCAGCGCGGCGTCTGCTGACCGGCCTGCGCCTATGTTCCTTAGGCGAGAGCCTGGGAGGTGTCGAGACGCTCATCTCGCATCCGGCCAGCATGTCGCACGCCGGTTTGAGCCCCGAGGAGCGTGCCCAGATGGGTATTAGCGAGGGGTTGCTTCGCCTCTCGGTCGGGATCGAGGACGTAGAGGATGTTCTGTGTGACCTGGAGAACGCCCTGCAAGCAGCCTGAGCCCTGGAAGCAGCCAGAGCAAGGTCGGGTCGGGATACCCACGCCCGGATTCTACTCGGATTCGCGCAGGCACTCCCCCAGCCAGGCCATGTAGTTGGGCGATCCCTCAAGGATGGGAACACAGAGCACTTCGGGGATGTGGTAGCTGTGAAGGCGTTCGACTTCGGCGCGGACGGCGGCAAACAAACTGCGGCTGGTCTTGATGACCAGCAGCGACTCCGGGTCATCCTGGATCTTGCCTTCCCAGCGGTAGAAGGAGCGAATCTGCGGAACCAGGTTTACGCAGGCGGCCAGGCGTTTCTCGACCAAGGCGCGGGCGATTTTCTGGCTTTCGTCGGTGTCGCCGGTGGTCACATAAACAACCACTTTGTCGGTCACACCGACATACTACCATGAGCGCGGAAATCAAATTTGGGACTTCCGGATGGCGGGCCATCATTGCCGAGGACTTCACCTTTGCCAATGTACGCCGCGCGGTGGCAGGCATTGCCCGGTACGTGGTGGAGCATCATCAGGAC
>JAKZXP010000084.1:0-4343 GCA_047514915.1 Terriglobia bacterium | reverse complement strand
CTTCCGCGTCACGCGGGATGTCGGCGTTGGCGCGCACGCCCAGGCGGCGCACTTCGTCAGCCCAGCTCATGAAGGTGGCGAAGTCGCCACTGGCCGGGTCGGGCTGGAGCGTCCGCGCCTGGCCGAGGAGGACCCGGCCGTTCGAGCCGTCCAAAGAAATCCAGTCGCCCTCCTTAATGACCACGCCGTCCACCGACATGCGCTGCTTCTCGGCCTCGACGGAAATGGCACCGGCACCGGCTACGCAGCACTTACCCATGCCGCGAGCCACCACGGCAGCGTGACTGGTCATGCCGCCGCGGGAAGTGAGAATGCCCGCCGCCACTTCCATGCCGTGGATGTCGTCGGGCACGGTCTCGGCGCGCACCAGCACCACTGGCTGGGTCTTGCCCTTGGCCACCGCATCGTCGGCGTGAAATACGGCTCGGCCCACGGCGGCGCCGGGTGAAGCCGGCAGGCCGGTAGCCAGCAGTTTCAGCCGATCCTTGCCGTTCGAGGCCAGCACGCCCTGGGTGTCTTCCGCGAGAATGGGGTGAAGTAACTGCTCCAGCTGCCCGGCCTCGACCCGCATCAGCGCTTCTTCCTTGCTGAGCAAGCCCTCGTTCACCATGTCCACCGCGATCCTGATTGCAGCCGGGCCGGTGCGCTTGCCGTTGCGGGTCTGCAGCATGTACAGCTTGCCTTCCTGGATGGTGAACTCGAAGTCCTGCACGTCCTTGTAGTGCCGCTCCAGGCGCGTGGTGATCTCGCGCAGTTGCGCGTAAACCTCCGGCATAACCCGCGCCAGTTCGCTGATCGGTACCGGGGTGCGGATGCCGGCCACCACGTCCTCGCCCTGCGCGTTCATCAGAAACTCGCCGTAGAACTCGCGCTCGCCGGTCGAGGGGTTGCGGGTGAAGCCCACGCCGGTGCCGCTGGTTTCCCCCAGGTTGCCGAAGACCATGGCCTGCACGTTGACCGCCGTGCCCAGGTCGTCGGGGATGCTGTTCATTCGGCGATAGTGGATGGCGCGCGGGTTGTTCCAGGAACGGAACACGGCGTCGCGAGCCATGAGCAACTGCTGGCGGGCGTCCTGCGGGAAGGGCTGGCCCGTCTTGCGCTTCACCAGCTTCTGGTAGTCGGCCGCCACACGCTCGAGAGCGGCTGCATCCAGCTCTGCGTCTAGCCGGGCGCGCGATTTCTTTTTCTGGCCCTCGAAAATGTGGTCGAACTCGTCCTTCTTGATCTCCAGCACCACGTTGCCGAACATCTGGATGAAGCGCCGGTAACTGTCCCAGGCGAAGCGCGGGTTGTTGGTCCTGCGAGCCAGCGCCTGGACGCTCTGGTCGTTCAGGCCCAGGTTCAAGATGGTGTCCATCATGCCGGGCATGGAAAACTTGGCCCCGGAGCGCACGCTGAGCAGCAGCGGGTCGTCCGCGTTGCCCAGGCGCCGTCTCTGCAATGCCTCCAGACGGCTGAGGGCTGCGGCCATCTGGGGCTCCACTTCGGCTGGCAGGCTGCCGTCCAGGGCGAAGTAATCGCGGCTGGCGCGGGTGGAAATGGTGAAGCCCGGCGGCACGGGCAGCCCCGCGTTGCTCATTTCAGCCAGGCCGGCTCCCTTGCCGCCCAGCTCCTCTTTCATTCTGCCGTGGCCCTCGGCCTGGCCCGCTCCAAAGAAGTACACGTACTTCGTCTTCATTGCCCTACGCTCCCTAAACGGTCGAAGTTTGTTCTTTGCTCACGACGATTTCAGAAAAATCGGCCACCCGCGTGAAGGCGCGCAACAGCCACGCCAGCAGGGTCAGGCGATTCTGGCGAACACGCTCGTCGTTGGCCATCACCAGAACCTGATCGAAGTAAGCATCCACCTGGGGCCGCAACCCTGCGATGCGCCGCAGCACGGCTTCGTAATCCAGGCTGTCTTTGGTTTCCTCAATAATACGCCGAGCTTCAACGTAAAGATCGGCCTCGGCGCCCGCTTCCAGCAGCGACGCGTCGGGCTCGCTGGCAAACTGACCAGCACCGCCAGCTTTCGTCAGGATATTCCTGATTCGCTTGAAGGCCGTTGAGAGCGGCTCAAAGTTTTCCGTCGGGCGCACGCGGGCAAGCGCCTGGCACCGCGCAACCGCATCCGGCACATCACCGGAGGAGCCAGCGAGAACCGCATTCACCTCGTCGTAGCGGAAACTGCGCACGTCGCGCAGGTAGTAGCGGAGCCGATCCAGAAAGAAGTCGCGCAAGTCGCGAGCGGCTTCCGGAGTGGGTTGCGCCGCGGCAATCAAGTCTTCCAGCGGGGCGCGCAGTCCGTGGTCGGCCAGAATCTTGACCACTCCCTGGGCCGCGCGCCGCAAGGCGAACGGGTCGCTAGAACCACTGGGCCTGAGTCCGATGGAAAAACAGCCGGCCAGTGTGTCCAGCTTGTCGGCCAGTGCCACTAGCGCGCCAGCCGGCGTGCGGGGAGAGCGGTCCTCCATGCTCTGCGGCTTGTAGTGATCGTAGATGGCATCAGCCACCGCAGCCTGCTCGCCCTGTGCCTGCGCGTAGAGTCCCCCAACCACACCCTGCAACTCGGTAAACTCTTTCACCAGCTCCGTAGTGAGGTCGCATTTAGCCAGCTCAGCAGCCCTGACCGCAGCTTCTAGGCGAGCCTCGGGGACGTGGCGCGCCAGCGCTTTTACCAAAGCTACGTTGCGTTCCGTCTTCTGCCGGTAGTTGCCCAATTGCGACTGAAAGGTGACGTGTTCCAGCAGCGGCAAGCGGTCGCACAGCGGTACCTTCTGGTCCGTTTTCCAGAAGAACCGCGCATCGTTGAAGCGCGCGCGCAGCACGCGCTCGTGCCCGTGACGGACTTGCTCGAACGCGGAGCCGGCGGCGGCGTCCTCGTTTATCACGAACAGGTTCATCACGAAGATGAACCGGGACGCGAGCCGCCCTTTAGCATCCGAGACCGAAAGGTACTTCTGGTGGTGCTGCATCACCGTCACCAGCACCTCCTCCGGCAACTCCAGGTAAGCGGCGTCAAATTGGCCGATCGCTGCCGTGGGAAACTCCGTCAGGTACACCAGTGTATCCAACAGCTCCGGATTGTCGCGAAGGCGCAAGCCGTCGCTTTCGCGCCGCAGTAAGGCATCGGCCTCACCCAGGATTTTTGCGCGGCGCTCGGACGGCTCCAGCAGCACGCCGTTCTCTCGGAGCACACGCACGTATTGTTCAAAGCCGGTTACTTTCAGCCTGCCCTTCCCTGTCGCTCGATGGCCAAAGGTGTAGCGGCTGCTGGCTACCCCGGCCATCTCAAAGGGCACGACGCGGCCCCCGTAAAGCGCCATCAGCCAGCGGATGGGTCGCACAAAACGTTCTCGCTCTGGCCTCCAGTACATCGCCTTAGCAAAGCGAATGCTGAGAATGCCGTGTGGGAGCTGTCTTGCGAGGATGTCCTTGATTTTCTCTCCCCTTTTTTTCCTGCGAAGTACCCAATACTCACCCTTCGGTTGGCTTTCAAGTCGCAGCTTTCTGCGTGGCACAGCGTGCTTGCGCGCAAAACCCTCGACAGCCTGATCCGGAGCGTTTTTTGGAGGTCCTATGAGAAGCTTCTCGGTATCGGGCTGCTGAGCTGGAAGGGCCGGCACATGAGCCACGAGGCGACGCGGAGTGCCGTAGGTGTCAATTGGCAGCGACTCATCGAAAGAGAGATTGGTTGAGAAGAAAAGGGCCCTGAGCCAGTTACGAAGATCGAAAAGAGCACCCTCAATCATCCAGGCTGGTATTTCTTCGGTGCCGATTTCCAGGAGGAATTCGCTAGTCGGCAACGGTCCCGGCCTCCTTGGGAATCCTGGCGCTGTCGGCAGCATCCTGCTGCTGGACCGGTGGCTCGGTTGCATGCTGTTCCACCCAGGCCCGGGCTACCCCAACCGCCAGCTCGCGCACGCGGCCGATGACCGCCACCCGCTCGGTCACGCTGATGGCCCCGCGCGAGTCCAGCAGGTTGAACAGGTGCGAGCACTTCAGCACCAGGTCGTAGGCAGCGAGCACGGGGAAGCGCCGCTTCTCGGCCGGGTCTCGCGCGCCCTCATGGTCGCGCAGCAGACGGTGGCATTCGTTCTCGTGCAGTTCGAACGCCTGCCAGAGCGAGCCGATGTCGGCCTTCTCGAAGTTGTACACCGAGAACTGCAGTTCCTCGGCGTGGCGCACGTCGCGATAGGTGTAGACCCGCCCGCCGCGTGCCGGCGCGTTCCAGGCGATGTCGTAAACGCTGTCCACGTCCTGCAGGAAGGCGGCGATGCGCTCCAGGCCGTAGGTCAGCTCCACCGGCACCGGCTCCAGGTCGAAGCCGCCACATTGCTGGAAGTAGGTGAACTGGGTGATTT
>JAKZXP010000083.1:0-5425 GCA_047514915.1 Terriglobia bacterium | reverse complement strand
TTGTGGGCTGTCGCAAAACAGCAGGGTGGCGCGGTCCGTGATCTGGGTCTTGGTGCTCCCTGCGTCCGTCACCAGGGCTCCTGGCGCCGCAGCCTGGCGCACGCGCGGCAGCAGGTCCAGGATGGTTGAGATCGGGGTCGCCAGGTACACTAGGTCGGCGCCGCGGACCCCGGCTTCCAGCTCCTCGTAAGCCTGGTCAATGACGCCAGCTGCCAGTGCCTTCTCCAGTGTGGCGCGCCGTCCCACCCCGGCGATGACCCCCTGGAACCCATGCTTCTTCAGAGCCAGTCCCAGGGAACCGCCGATCAGGCCAACGCCGAGAATGGTGACGCGCTTCATCGCTTCCGCTTCCGATTGTGCCATGGCAAGCCGCTGGCCGCCAACCTGTGCCTAGCAGCGCACGAGCAAGGTTCGGTCCAGGGGCTGGCAGGGATGCCCGTGTTCTACCTGGCTTTCTTTTTCTTCGGTTCTTCCAGCCGCTTCTTTTTCGCCTCAGGCCGGTTCGGATTGGGCTGGCGGCCCACTTCCGACTGTTGTGTCCCGTCGGTTCCCATCGGCCGGCGCTGAATGGAGCGACACTCATCAAGAATGCGCTCGAACACGCGGCGCAAGGCTGCCTGGTCTAAAGGGCCGCCATTGGCTGAGGCTACATTACGGAAAACCTCTTCCTCCCGTTGCGGCTCGTAAATGGGCAGGCCCAGGGCTTTCTTCACCCTGGCGATTTCCAGCACGTAGCGTGCACGGCGATTCAGCAGCGCCACCAGCTCGCGGTCCACCTCGTCAATTCTTGTGCGCCAGTCGCTGAGATCCATGCTGCTCCCGGTGCGGGGCGGCTAAAGCCCCCAGACGATTCTCACTGTTTCGGTGGCACGGGCACAAGTTTCTCTCCCACCCGTCCTTTCTTCAATTCGTTGGGCTTCGACTCGCGCGGCTTCAACTCGCGGGCGCGCTCGGCCAGCCGGTCTGCCGACCGGTGCTGCTCGATCACCTGCACCAGGGCGCTGCCCACCACCGCTGCATCGGCGTGGCCGCGCAGCGCTTCGACGTGCTCGGGCCGCGAAATCCCAAAACCCGCGGCCACCGGCAATTCGGTGGCGGCGCGGATGCGACCGAGCAGCGGCAGCAACTGGTCTGACAGCGCCTCGCGCGGTCCAGTAACGCCCGTGCGGGAAACCGCATACACGAAGCCCCTCGAGACCTGGCAGATGCGGTGCAGGCGAGCCCCGGTGGAGGTGGGCGCGGCCAGAAAGACGGTGTCCAGTTCCGCCTCTCGCATCTGGTCCAGGTAGGCGGCGGCTTCCTCCACGCTGAGGTCGATGATCAACACGCCGTCCGCCCCTGCCTGCCGGGCCTCGCTGGCGAAACGGGCAAAGCCGTAGCGAAGGACCGGATTCAGGTAGCTGAACAGCAGCAGCGGCAACTGACTCCCGCGCTGCCGCGCCTCGGCCACCGTCCGGAGGACCCCAGCCAGCGTGGTTCCCGAGCGCAGCGCTCGCTCGCTGGCCCGCTGGATCACCGGACCGTCAGCCAGCGGGTCGGAGAAGGGCACGCCCAATTCCAGCACATCCACGCCGGCTGCCTCCAGCGCCACGATGAATTCTGCGGTGGCCCGCAGGTCTGGGTCCCCGGCGGTGATGTAAGCCACCAGCCCCATCTCTCCCCGCTTGCGCAATGCCGCAAACTTACCTGCGATCCGGCTCATAGCCGCAGCTCGCGCTGCAGGATTTCCATGTCCTTGTCGCCGCGGCCGGAGATATTCACCAGCAACACCTGGTCACGCGCGCCGGGAGCGCGCCGGATAGTTTCGGCCACGGCGTGCGCCGGCTCCAGCGCCGGGATGATCCCTTCGAGCTCGGACAGCGTGCGGCATGCCTGCAGTGCCTCGGCATCGGAACAGGAGCAGTATTCGACCCGTCCTGTCTCGAAAAGCCAGGCGTGCTCGGGGCCCACGGCGGGATAATCCAGCCCGGCCGAAACCGAGTGGGTGGAGGCAACCTGGCCGTCGTCGTCCTGGAGCAAGTAGCTGTAAGTTCCATGCAGTACGCCGGGACTGCCGCCGTGGAAGCGGGCCGCGTGCTCGCCCAGTTCCGGGCTGCGCCCGCCAGCTTCCACGCCCACCATTTTGACTGCGGGGTCGTCCACGAATTCGTGGAAGAGACCCAGTGCGTTGCTGCCGCCGCCCACGCAGGCCACCAGCAGGTCGGGCAGGCGGCCCTCGGCTTCCAGGATTTGTGCTCGCGCCTCGCGGCCGATGATGCTCTGGAAGTCGCGCACCATGAGCGGGTAGGGGTGCGCGCCCAGCACCGAACCCAGCAGGTAGTGGGTCGTCTCCACATTGGTGACCCAATCGCGCATGGCCTCGTTGATAGCGTCTTTCAAGGTGCGGCTGCCTGAGCCAACCGGCACGACTTCGGCGCCCAGCAGACGCATACGAAAGACGTTGAGCCGCTGTCGGACCATGTCCTCCTCCCCCATGTAGACGACACACTCCATGCCGAACAAGGCGCAGACGGTGGCCGTGGCCACGCCGTGCTGCCCGGCACCGGTTTCCGCGATGATGCGCCGCTTGCCCCTTCGCCGCGCCAGCAGCGCCTGTCCCAGGCAGTTGTTGATCTTGTGGGCGCCCGTGTGCAGCAGGTCTTCGCGCTTCAGGTAGATGCGCGCGCCACCCAGGTGTTCCCCCAGGCGGCGCGCCAAGAATAGCGGGGTGGGCCGGCCGGCGTAGAGCCGCAGTAGTTCTTCAAGCTCCTTGTGGAAGGACGGGTCTTGCTGCGCCTCGAGGTAAGCCTGCTCCAGCTCCTCCAGGGGCGCCATCAACGTTTCCGGGACGTAGCGGCCCCCGTAGGTGCCGAACCTTCCTCTTGTGTGGCCTCTTGCGGGGCCTCCTGCGTGGCCCCTCGCTTGGCTTTTTGCCTGTTTCGGCATAGTTTCTCAGTTGCCCAATTTCACGACTTGCAGTTCCCTATACTTCACGACCTGGACGCAGGCTAGGACGCCTGTCCCACCTGTGCCTTCTCCTCCTCCCGAACAGCCCGGATGAATTCTCGCACTCGATGGGGGTCCTTCTTGCCGAGTTCCCGTTCGACGCCGGTGGCCACATCCACTCCCCAGGGAGCCACCTGCCGCACGGCTTCCCCAACGTTTTCCGGTGTCAGGCCTCCAGCCAGGATGATGCGTCCGAGCTGTTTAGCTGCCAGGGCGCGCTGCCAGTCGAAGGCGGTTCCCGTGCCGCCGGGCGAGTTTCCCGCGCCATCCAGCAAGAACGCATCGGCGCGGTAGCCGGCCAGCAACTCGGGAGCAAACTCCTGGTCCACACGGAATGCCTTCACCTTCAAGTAGTCCCCCAGCGCTTCCAGGTATTCGGGGCTTTCCGATCCGTGCAGCTGCAACGCCGACAGTCCGGCCTTTTGAGCGATCTCCAGCACCCGGGCGGGTTCCTCATCCACAAACACGCCTACTTTCCAGATCTGCGGCCAGATCTGCGGCGGCAGTGCAGCAATAATTTCCGCGGCCTGCTCAGGCGGGACGTAGCGCCGCCCGGGCCGCCAGAAATTAAAGCCCAGGGCGTTGGCGCCGGCCTCCACGGCGACACGGGCGCTGGCCAGGTCAGTGATGCCGCAGATCTTGACGTGAACCATACCTTTAAGTCTAAGGGCCAAACTCCAAGGCCCAAAGTCCAAAGTGCGCAGTCTCCCTCAAAGGGTCCGCCTCCCCCGTAGACCTTGCACTTGGGACCTGGGACTAAAGCAGCGCGCGAAGCGCGGCGCCCGGCTCGGGGGAGGTCAGCAGCCGCTCTCCGATCAAGAAGGCTCGGTAGCCGGCGGCTTCCAGGCGGTCCAGATCCTCCCGCGACCGCAGGCCGCTCTCGCTTACGGGGATCGCATCAGCGGGCAGCCGGGGTCGCAGGCGCAGCGAAGTCTCCACGTCCACGGCCAGGGTGGAGAGGTTGCGGTTGTTCACCCCGATGAGCTTTGCGCCAAGCGTGGCCGCCCGGTCCGCTTCTTCTTCCGTGTGGACCTCCACCAACGCGTCCAACCGAAGTTCGGTCGCGCGGCGCAGCAGTTCACGCAGTGCGCCAGCATCCAGGACAGCCACAATCAGCAGCACCGCATCGGCGCCGGCCGCGGCGGATTCAACCACCTGATAGGGATCCACCAGGAAGTCTTTGCGGAGCACGGGCAGGCCGGTGACCTGGCGAGCTTCCTTTAGGTGATTCAGCGAGCCTCGGAAATAGGGGCCGTCCGTCAGCACCGACAGCGCCCGCGCCCCGGCGGCTTCGTAGGCGCGCGCAATCTCGGCCGGACGGTAATCCGGCTGAAGCAGGCCGCCGGAAGGCGAGGCCTGCTTCATTTCGGCAATGATGGCGCGTCCATCGCGCACCAGTGCCGCCGCGAACGGCCGCCGGGTTGCGGCGGCTCGTTGCGCTTGCTTCTCCAGCTCCGCTTCCGAAACCCGGGCGCGGCGCTCAGCCACTTCGGCACGTTTCGCCGCCACAATCTCGGCCAACAAGTGAGCCCCGGAACCATAGTTGGTTGCTACGGTGTGCACTTTTCCTAGTGAAGTTGCTCGATGAGTCAGCGGTGCCGGTACCAACATAAGAGAAACCGCCTCGCAGCATCAGGAGGCAGTAAAAACACCGGCGCCAACGTCGCGAATCAAGCCCCCGACCACGTCCCCAAGCCAGTATATCACCCGATTTTCTGCTGATGCCGTCTTGGTCTGGGACCGGCACTTTGCCGGCGGATCACACTGCATGTACGAATCGAAAGTGAGGCACGTCCCAGAAGTTGTCTTGAAGAGCTTTGTTGCAGAAGGAAACCTCAAGCCTTGGGGTGGCTGCGGTCGTAGACTTCCATCAGCTGTTTAATGTTGGTGTGTGTGTACTTCTGAGTGGTGGACAGGCGGGCGTGCCCCAGCAATTCCTGGATGGAGCGCAGGTCGGCGCCGTCGCTGAGCAGGTGGGTGGCGAAGGCGTGGCGGAAGGAGTGAGGATGCAATCCGGTATCGCTCCCGAGCAGCAGCGCATGGCGCTTCACAATACGCCCGACAGAACGGGCTGTAAGCCGGCTGCCGGTTTGGTTCAGGAACAGGGCTGGCTGGCTATCGCCGCTTCCCACGGCCGGGACCGAGGAAGTGCGCGCTGCCAGGTACTGCTCCAGGGCGGCAACAGCTTTGCTACCCAGAGGCACCTCCCGCTCCTTCTTTCCTTTGCCGCGGACGAGGACCAATCCGTCGCGCAGATCCAGGTCCGCCACGTTTAGCCCCACCAGCTCGCCCACACGGAGGCCGCAGCCATAAAGCATCTCCAGCAGGGCGAGGTCGCGTGCTGGCTGCAGTGGGGATTTCGGGGGCCGGACCCGACCGGCTGCCGTTGCGCCCTTGCCCTTGGCCATCGCGTCCAGGAAACGGTTCACTTCCTCTGCGG
>JAKZXP010000082.1:0-5047 GCA_047514915.1 Terriglobia bacterium | reverse complement strand
AGGATGAGCCGCTGATCCTATAGATGATCCTATAGATTGAGGTTAGATGAGGTCTCTATGAGCAAGCGTGCCAAAGTTCTAGTTTCCCGACGCATCCCGCAGAAAGCCATCGAGATGCTGAAGCAGAATTACGACGTGGACGTCAACGAGGAAGACCGCGCGCTGTCGGCCGAGGAGTTGCGACGCCGGCTGGCCGACCGGCAGGGTTTGATCTGTCTGTTGCAGGACAAGATCAACGAGGAGCTGCTGTCCGCCACGCCCGGCTTGAAGATCGCCTGCAACGTGGCCGTCGGCTTCGATAATATGGACGTGGCGGCCGCCACCCGCCACGGCGTGATGCTCACTAACACGCCGGACGTGCTCACCGACACCACCGCCGATTTCGCCTTCACCTTGCTGATGGCCACGGCGCGTCGCATCGCCGAGGCTGACCGCTTCGTGCGTGATGGAAAATTCAAGGAATGGAAGATGGATCTGCTCTTAGGAGCCGACATCCACCATGCCACGCTGGGTCTTTTGGGAATCGGGCGGATCGGCGCCAGCATGGCGCGCCGCGCTCGCGGGTTTGACATGCGGGTGCTCTATTACGACGAGTTTCGCCCGAAGCCGGAGGTGGAGCGAGAGCTTGGTGTGGAATTCGCTCCTCAGGAAAAGGTGCTGCGCGAGGCCGATTTCCTGAGTTTGCACGTGCCGCTGCTCCCCGCAACACGGCATCTGATTAACGCGGAGACACTGGCGCTGATGAAGCCCACCGCCATCCTCATCAACACCGCGCGTGGGCCGGTGGTGGATGAGCAGGCTCTGGTAGACGCCCTGAAGGCTGGCCGGCTGGCCGGCGCCGGCCTGGACGTGTTTGAGCGCGAGCCCGAGGTGCATCCCGAGCTGCTGAAGCTGGACAACGCGGTGCTGGCGCCACACATTGCCAGCGGCTCTGTGGCCACGCGGGATCGCATGGCGCTTCTGGCTGCCGAGAACTGCATTGCCGGACTGAGTGGGCGCACCCCGCCCACCCTGGTGAACCGCGACGTGGTGGCGCGCAAAGGCTGACCCGCGCGAGGCAGGGCACTCCTGCCATTCTTGCCTGACCCGCAATGAGTCTTGAAGAGTTTGCTTAGCCTGCATGCGTGAACTTCTCCGCCAGATGTTCCTGGATGCGCTCCGCGAGCTGGAGCTGCCCTTGCGGATGCAGGCAGGCATCCGAGTCAAAGGCACAGTGCTGGAGGTGAGCGGCGACTTGTACGCGCTCGATCAATACCGGAGCATTCGAGTTGTGGCTTTCGGAAAGGCAGCCGCAGAAATGGCGGCCACGGTGGACCAGATCATGGGGGCAGGCCGGGTGAGCGGCTTGGTGGTGCCAAGCGCGCCGCCCCGCCAGCGGCTTCCTCAATTCCGCTACATCATTGGTGGCCACCCCTATCCCAATGCAGAGAGCCTGGAAGCCGCCCAGGCTGCACTCAAGCTGGCCGCCGCACTCACCCTGGCCACCAAAGCTGACGAACAGACCCTGCTGCTGTTTCTTATCTCCGGTGGAGGCTCGGCGTTGCTGGAGAAACCCCTGTTCGACGACATCACGCTGGAGGACGCGGCAGCGTTTCACCGGCTTCTGGTCACCTGTGGCGCCAACATTTACGAGATGAACGTGCTGCGGAAACATTTCTCGGCAGTCAAAGGAGGGCGCCTCGCCCTGGCTGCCTATCCGGCCAAGCAGCTCACGCTCTACGTGTCGGACGTTCCGGCTGACAAGCCCTCTACGGTAGCCAGCGGACCCACCATGGCGGACGAGTCCACAGTCGCCGAATGCCTGGAAGTGGCGAAGCGGTACGGCATGGCGGCCCAGCTTCCTGAACCGTACCAGCGGCGGCTGGGGTCCGGGGAAATCCCGGAGACGCCCAAGCCGGGCGATCGGCGTTTTGCAAACTGCCACTACCGGGCGATCCTCTCCAATGCGGACGGGATCGCCTCCCTGCTGCGTCTGGCCGAAGCGCCGGGCTGGAAAGCGGAGGCTGACCTGAGCTGCGACGATTGGCCGCTGGAGAAGGCCGCGGATCATCTGCTCGACAAGCTGAAAGCCCTGCGGCGGCAGGCAAGCGGGCCGGTCTGCCTGATCAGCGGCGGGGAGTTGAGCTCTCCGGTGACCGGCGACGGGATTGGCGGCCGGAACCTGGCGTTTGCCCTTTACTGTGCGATGAAGATCGAGGAGGAGAACATCACCATGATGAGCGCGGGAACCGACGGCGTGGACGGCAACAGCCCGGCGGCGGGCGCGGTGGCCGACGGTACCACGATGGCCCGTGCCCGAGCTGCCGGCATGGACCCTGTCGCCTTCTTTCGGCGCTCCGACTCCTATACTTTTTTCGCTGCCCTCGGCGATGCGCTGGTTACCGGTCCCACCGGCAATAACGTGCGGGACCTCCGCCTGCTGGTCGCAGGCTGAGAATATTTGCCCATTGCCGATTGCCTCATTGAACCATTGAGTCAACAGCTCGCAGTCACGTCCGGCTCGCGGGCCAAGCGGCTCAGTCGTTCAACGAATCAATCGTCAATGATTCAATCGTCAATGGATCAATCTTCCGGGAGGAAACAATGCAACTGGGATTCATCGGTTTGGGCATCATGGGCATGCGCATGGCGCGACAGCTGCTGGCGGCGAAGCAGCCACTGACCGTCTTCAGCCACACCCTGGAGAAGGCAAAACAACTGGGGAAAGAGGGTGCCCAGGTGGCGACCTCACCGGCCGACTTAGCGGCCAAGTGTGAACTGGTGTTCCTCTGCGTGGGGAATTCCGACCACCTGCAGGAGATGACAGCCGGCCCGCAGGGCCTCCTCCACGGCATTCGGAAAGGCTCCACGGTGGTGGATTGCAGCACGATTTCGCCCTCGGTGAGCCGCCGCGTGGCAGCCGAGTTCGCCGCCCGGGGAGCGCATTTCCTCGACGCTCCCTGCACCGGCAGCAAGACGGGCGCCGAAAAGGGGACCCTCACGTTCATGATTGGGGGCGACCGCGCCGTGTTTGACCGCGTCCGCGAGTATTTCCTGCCGATGGGCAAGAACCTGTACTACGTCGGCGCCAACGGCATGGGCCTGCACGCCAAGCTTTCCCAAAATCTGGTGCTGGCCTTGACTTACCACGGCATGTGCGAGGGCTTTGTGCTGGCGGCCAAGGCGGGCGTGCCGCTTGAGCTGATGTACGAGATCGTTCAGAACAGCGCGGCTCAGGCCAGCATCTACCAGTACAAGAAGAACGCGGTGTTCCAGGGAAATTGGAGCACCAATTTCTCCTTGAAATGGATGCACAAGGACCTCTCGCTGATGCTGGAATCGGGCCAGGAATTGGGCGTGCCTCTGCCGGGGCTGGCCGTGGTTCACCAGCTATTCGGCGCTTCCATTGCCCGCGGCCACGGTGAGGAGGACTACGCGTCGGCCATTACCCTCATCGAGGATTGGGCCGGAGCGCAGGTACGAGTGAAGGCCGAAGAGTCGAGCGCCGGCGATTAACTTTAGGTCTGGCTTTAGGTCTGGGTCTGGGGGAAGCGCGTGCGAGCTGGTACGGCGAAGCGGCAAAGTAGGTATAAAACGATTTTCGGAAATGGGACGCTAGCGCGAATATTGCGGTGCAACCTCTGCCAGCCGCTGCAGCAATCGGAATAGCGGCCCTGGCGGGGGCGGCGAGGCAAAGTTGAGATTGAGGCTCAGCTCCAGATGCGGCGACACAGGACTGAGCAGCAATCGCTCCACCTGAATCGCGTGCGAGTTCAGCAGAGAACGCATCAGCTCGCGGTAATTCTGCGTGACGCGCTCCTCGGCGGTGACCACGTACACCCCCAAGCGCCGGGTCTGCACGCGTGGACCTTCGCCGAAGTTGGGAGGAGCGTCGGCCGGGACCAACTTCCAGCGCTGGGATGTTACTTCGATCACAAAGCTCGGTGGGTAATCCAGGTCGCAGCGCAGTGTCAGGACATCCGGGGAGTTGGGTCCTCCCAGGCAGACGTGAGCGGAAGCGGTATAGAGCCGATTGCTCTCTAGATCCAGTTGCGTCAGCAACTCGTTGGCGCTCAGCCACCGTGTCCCAGCCACACGGCCGCGACCGGCCAACCCCCCCTGCAGCCAGGACACGACTTCCAGCGCGCGGTGCCGGCGCGCCTGCGCCACCGACCAGTACCAGATTGCCAGACCCGCCAGCGCGAGCACTGGCACCAGCAAAACCAGCGCTCCTGTCACGGGTCCCATAGTAGCACCAATTGGCCCGCGTGTTACAATCCGTTCTGGATGCCGGCTCCGGCCCGAATTTCCCTGTTCATCACCTGCCTGGTAGACCAATTTTTTCCGCATGTCGGAAGCGGAATGGTGTCGGTGCTGGAACGCTGCGGCGTGGCCGTGGACTTTCCGCCGGCGCAGACCTGCTGCGGCCAGCCCGCGTTCAACAGCGGCTTTCGTGAGGACGCGCGGCGCGTGGCCCGCGCGTGGCTGGCGGCCTTCCGCGACAGCGAGACAATCGTGGCGCCTTCCGGCTCCTGTGTGGCCATGGTGCGCCACGGCTTCCCCGAACTGTTCCCTGAGGGAAGCGCAGAGCGGGCTGAAGCCGAGCGTCTGGGAGCGCGGACCTATGAATTCACCGAGTTTCTGGTGTCGGTGCTGGGCCGCCAGGACGTGGGGGCGGGTTTTTCCGGCGCGGTGGCTTACCACGAAAGCTGCCACCTGCTGCGTCAATTGCGCGTCAGCCGCCAGCCGCGCGCTCTGCTGGAAAACGTCCGCGGCCTGGAACTGCGCGAGCTGGACCAAGCGCAGGAGTGCTGCGGCTTTGGCGGCACCTTCTCGGCCAAGTTTCCCGAACTCTCGGCCGCCATCGCCGACGAAAAGCTGCGGTCCGTGGGTCGCTCGGGCGCCGGCACGCTGGTCTCCTGCGACATGGGTTGCTTGATGCATCTGGAGTGCCGGGCCCGCCGGCTGGGTCTCCCGCTGCGCTGCCTGCATGTCGCCGAGGTGCTGGCCACTCCGCCCGAGGCATCGTCGTGAAAGCCGCCTTCGACCGCCGCATTGACGTCGCGCT
>JAKZXP010000081.1:0-8686 GCA_047514915.1 Terriglobia bacterium | reverse complement strand
GTGCCTTCGGGTCGCAGCAGCGGGAAGAGAATCACCTCGCGAATGGAGTGGGAATTGGTCAACAGCATCGTCAGCCGATCAATCCCGACGCCTTCGCCAGCCGTCGGCGGCAGGCCGTGGCAGAGGGCGCGGACGTAGTCTTCGTCCATGGCGTGGGCCTCCAGGTCCCCTGCCTGTCGGGCGGCTAGCTGCATCTGGAAGCGGCGATACTGCTCCACCGGGTCGTTCAGCTCTGAATAGGCGTTGGCCAGTTCCATTCCCCCGGCATACACCTCGAAGCGTTCCACCCATTCCGGCTCGTCTTGTTTGGCCTTGGCGAGCGGCGAGACTGCCTTGGGAAAGTCGAAGACAATGGTGGGCTGGATCAGGTGGCGCTCGGCCACCAGTTCGAACAGCGCCCCGAGGAGCACCCCGGGTGGCGTGTCGGCAGGCATGGCCAGGCGCGTTGGGGGTTCCGGCTGGCGCTCGGCCCAGCCGTTATAGGCCGCTACAGTGGCGGGCACGCCCGAAAAGTCGAGCAACCCTTGTGGGGCAGGCCGGGTGGCCTCCTCGGGCCAGAAGCGCGCGATGGCCTCAGGCAGCGACAGGCGCTCCCAGTGGGCAAAGTCAATCGTGTGGTTGCCGTACTGCACGCTGGGGCTACCAGTCACTTCGCGCACCACCTCGGTCAGCATCTGTTCGGTCAGCTCCATCAGGTCCCGGTAGTCGCTGTAGGCCTGGTAGAACTCCAGCATGGTGAACTCGGGGTTGTGCTGGGTGGAGATCCCTTCGTTGCGGAAGTTACGGTTGATTTCGAAGACGCGGTCTAACCCGCCAACCGTCAGGCGCTTCAGGTAGAGTTCCGGAGCCACACGCAAGTACAGGTCAAGATCGAGGGCGTTGTGATGGGTGCGGAAGGGACGGGCCACGGCTCCGCCCGCCAGCGGCTGCATCATCGGCGTTTCCACCTCCAGGTAGGCGCGGGCCTCCAGGGCGCGGCGCAACGCGCTGATAATGCGGCTTCGGCGCTGGAAAATCTCGCGTACCTCCGGGCTGACTAGCAAATCCAGGTAGCGCTGGCGGTAGCGGGTCTCCACGTCCTGCAACCCGTGCCATTTCTCTGGTAGGGGGAGCAGGGCTTTGGCCAGGAACTCCAGCGACTCAACGCGCACGCTCAGCTCTCCCTTGCGGGTGCGGAACAGGTGCCCGATGGCGCCCACAAAGTCGCCCAGGTCCAGCAGCCCGAACAGGGCGAAGCCCGCCTCGCCGACCCCGTCCTGCCGCACGTAGACCTGCAGCTTGCGCCCGCCTTGCACCAGGTCGGCGAACCCCGTTTTGCCGTGCAGGCGCAGGGCCAGGATGCGACCGGCCAGGCGCACTGCCGGCTGGCTTGCGGCCAGCTCCTCGGCAGTGGATGCGTCCCAGCGTTCGACCACTTCGGGGATGGTGTGCGAGGCGACAAACTTGTGCGGGTAGGGTGCCAGACCCAGCGCCTGGATGGCTTGCAACTTCTCCCTCCGCTGGCGAAACAGTTCGTTTTCAAGTGACATCGTGAAGGCGCGATTATAGCAGCCGCCACCCCCCAGCCTTGAGCGACCTCAAACGCACAACTGGCCCTCGACGCCGCCGAACCGGATGCAGTTGGCCTAGAGCCGTTCTCTCCACGGCCAGGGCGTCGTTCGCCTCCAGCCCCGGCGTTAAGGTAGTATTGGAGTTAGGAAACCGCATGTTGCGCCGCCAGTTGCTGCTCGGGATCGTTTTGACGCTGGCTGCCGTACTGTTGACCGCCGCAGAACAGCCGGCTAAGATGGCCCTTTTCCCGCTGAAAGATGTGAAGCCCGGGATGAAAGGCGTGGGCCTCACGGTTTTCGCCGGGACCACGGTGGAAGAATTCCAGGTGGAAATCCTGGGAGTGCTGCACAACGTGGGGCCGAAACAGAGCATTATTCTCGCCCGGTTGTCCGGCGGTCCGCTGGAAAAAACCGGGTTGATGGCGGGCATGAGCGGCAGCCCCGTTTACATTGACGGCAAGCTGGTGGGGGCCGTGGCGCTGAGTTTTCCATTCTCCACCGAGCCCATTGCCGGCATCCGGCCCATCGAGCAGATGGTGAGGGTGTTGGACAGAGCTGGAGCCGGCCAGGGTCCGTCGCTCCTCAGGGCCAATCTGCACTGGGTGCCGACCGCTTCGGGCAGCGAAATTCGGCTGCTAGGTGGGCTGCCGCCCCTTGCGGACACGCTGGTGCCCGCGGCGGCCGACCCGAGCGTGCTGCTTTCGCCTGACCAGCCGCGGCTGACCCGGATTGCTACTCCGCTGATTTTCTCGGGCTTCCCTTCACGCACTTTGGAGCGGTTCGCCGGGCAGTTCCGCGCCCTGGGACTGGTTCCGCTGCGAGGCGCCGGCAGCGGCTCGTCCTCCCAAAGTGGCCAAGGTGCCGGCCAAAGTACCGACGACAGTGCCGGCAATTCTCACCAGGTCGGCTCAACCGTGGCGGCTGAGGCAGCCAAACCGGTGCCCGGCTCGATGATCAGCGTGCAGTTGATCCGTGGCGACCTGGGGGTGAACGCCGACGGCACCATTACCCACCGCGAGGGCGACCGAATCTACGCCTTCGGCCACCGGTTCCTGTCAGCGGGCCCCACCCAGATGCCGTTTTCGGCTTCGCGCGTGGTGGCGCTGCTCCCTAGCCAAGTTACCTCGCTGAAGATTTCGGTGCCCGGCCGGGCCCTGGGTGTGATCCGGCAGGACCGCTCCGCTGGGGTGCTCGGGGTCATCGGGGAGAAAGCGCGCATGATCCCGGTTCGCATCAAGCTGCGCTCCAACGGGAACCGGGAGATGCGTTATCAGTTCGAGATTGTGAACGATCGCTTTCTCTCGCCGTTTCTGCTTCAGTTGGCGGTCTTCGGGACCCTGGACGCCACCGAGCGGCTGGTGGGCGAATCGTCGCTGGCCATCCGTGGGACTATCATGCTGGACGGGCTGCCGCCAGTTAAGGTGGAGAATATGTTCGCAGCCAACGCCCAGGCCCCGATGCTGGCCGCCCTGACCACCGCCGTGCCGCTGGCTTTGCTGCTGCAGAGCGGCTTCCCCACCGTGGAAGTGCGCAGCGTGGACCTGCAGATTGTTTCCAGCGACCGGCGGCGCCTGGCCTCGCTCGACCAAGTGTGGAGCAGCAAACGCGAAGTGCGCCCCGGCGAGCGCCTGGAAATCACTGCGGTGCTGCGCGCGGAAGACGGCCGGGAGACGGTGAAAAAGGTGCCGGTGGAAATTCCGCCCAGTCTGGGTCCAGGGCCTCTGCAAATCACGGTAGCCGACGGCAGTTCGCTGAACCTGGCCGAGGTGCGCCAGCTACCCGGCGGCTTCACTCCAAAGACGCCCGCTCAGCTGGTGCGCGCCATCAACAAGCTGCGCAAAAACAACCGCCTGTACGTGCGTCTGTCGCGTCCCCAAACCGCTTTCCTGCTGCACGGCACGCAATTTCCTTCGCCGCCACCCTCGCTGGCGCGAGTCATGGCCAACGAACCGTCGGTCAGCAGCAACATCGCCACCTCTTCGGTTTCCACCCTCGCCGAAAGCGAACTGGAGCCGCTGCCCTCGGTGGTGACGGGGCACAAGACGATCACCGTCCTGGTCAAGCACTAATCACAAATTGAATCAGCTCGACGGATTCCCCAGCGGTGACCGAGCCGCGCGCGTCAGCAAGCGGTCCGCAAAATCAGTTTTTCAGCACCCTGCTAGGGAGAACCGGACAGATCGACGAATTGCCACCCGAAGCGGCCCTTAATGCAGAGGTGGCCGTGCGTCACGTCCTGGTCGAAGGGGGAAGTCACACGTGCAATCCGGTTGTCCTGGACCCGCAAGGTCACCGTGCAGCCCACGCCGCAATAGGGGCAGATGGTATCGGTTTCACTCTGCCGAGACTCATCCCAGACGCCCGACTGTCGCATGTCATACTCGCGTTTAAACATCAGCGCCCCGGTCGGGCAGACCCCGATGCAGTTGCCGCAGTAGACGCAGGCGGAATCCGGCAGCGGCACGGTGTACTCGGTCGAGATCCGCGCGTCAAATCCGCGCCCGGCAACGGCGATGGCGAACGTGTTCTGCGCGTCCAGGCCGCAGGCCTCCACACACTTGTAGCAGAGGATGCACTTGCCGTAATCGCGGACGTAGAGATCGTTGTCTACCTTGACCGGCTGCCCCACCGTGGCCGCGGCTGTTGCCGCGGGCGGCGGGTGCACGCCCGGACGGGTGGCATCGCGCACGCCCGCTGCCGCAGCGGGCGCTGGGGAGCCGAACCGCTCCGGCCGCGCCCCGTATTGCTCCATGTATGCCTGCAATTGGGGCGCGGTGGAAACGTCCACCGAGGAGGCCAGAAACTCCAGAATCAGGCGGCGGCTCAAACGAACCCGCTCGCTATCGGTTTTCACCACCATCCCCGGTTCGGCCTTTCGCGAACAGGCGGGCACGAGGACTCTGGAGCCTTCCAGCTCCACCACACAGATGCGGCAGACATTAACCGGCGTCAGGTTTTCCAGATAGCAGAGCGTGGGCGTGGAGATTCCCAGACGGCGGCTCGCTTCGAGCAGCGTAGTTCCTTCCGGCACCGCCAGGGTCTGGCCATCAATGGTGATCTCAATCGGCCGCCGGGGACGCGACGGCGGAATCACGGGCAACGGCCCGGCCGGTACGGGCGTCAGAGGCGAAGGTGCTTCAGAACTCACGTTGCCTCCTTTCCTGAACGGCTCCCAGCGGGTCCTGAACCGCTCCCAGTGGCCCCGAACAGTTCCCAGCGAGCAAGCGCGGACTCGATGGCGCTGCTGGCGGTCTGCCCCAACCCGCAGATCGAAGCGTCGCGCATCGCTTGCCCCATTTCTCGCAGCAAGGCGAGCTCCTCCTGGCGCTGCCCCAAGAGACTGCCACTGGCGAGCCGGTGCAACAGCTCCTCTTGGCGGGCTGTTCCGACACGGCAGGGAACACACTGGCCGCAAGATTCATCACGGAAGAAAGCGGCGATCCGCAACAGGATCTTCGTCAGATCAACCGTGTCGTCAAACAGCATCACCGCGCCGGAGCCCAGAGTGACTCCCCGAGCCCGCGTTCCCTCAAACGTCAAGGGGATGTCCATCTCCTGGGGGGGCACAAAGGCGCCCGCCGCGCCACCCAGCAGCACCGTCTGGAGCTTCCCGCTTCCCCCGACTCCGCCGGCCAGATCAATCAACTGACCGAGCGTGGTGCCGAACGGAACCTCGTAGACGCCGGGACGAACAATGTGGCCGGAAACACAAAACAGCCTTGAGCCCGTCGAGCGCTCGGTTCCCAGAGCAGCGTAGGCGGCGCCGCCTTCCAGCACAATCCCGAGCACATTGACGAGCGTTTCCACGTTGTTCACGAGCGTCGGCTGGCCGAACAAACCCGCCTGGGTGGGGAAAGGCGGCTTGTTGCGCGGCTCTCCACGATAGCCTTCAATGGAGTTGAACAGCGCCGTCTCCTCGCCGCAGATGTAAGCGCCGGCGCCGCGCCGGATCTCGATGTCAAAGCGGACGCCGCGTCCCAGGATGTCTTCGCCAAGCAAGCCCTGTTTTCGGGCTGCGCCAATGGCGTGCGCCAGCCGCTCGGTGGCCAGCGGGTATTCGCCGCGTATGTACAGATAACCGCGCTCGCACCCGGTGGCAAAGCCGGCGATGGTCATCGCCTCAACGATGGCAAACGGATCTCCCTCCATGAGCACGCGGTCTTTGAACGTGCCCGGTTCGGACTCGTCGGCGTTGCAGACCAGGTACTGCAGGCGCTGCGCAGACCGGCTCGCACACAGCGCGCTCCACTTCTGGCTGGCCGGAAACGCAGCCCCGCCCCGGCCCAGCAACTTGGATTGGGTTACCTCGCGGACCACTGCCTCCGGACCCATAGCCAGCGCTCGCTCGAGCGCCTGGTAGCCACCCTGGGACTGGTAGTCGTCGAGGCTTTCCGGGTCCACTTTGCCAATGCGACGGAGCAAGCGCAGCTCCATGTAGAGGGGCTGGCAGGCCTGCGGCACTGAAACACTGGCGTCAAAGACGTCCGGTGGACCTGCGTCCATCGCCGATGTCCCCTGCAGGATTCCCTGGACAGTTTCCGCCCTGGCTGGAGCCAGCACCTTCTCCCATGGGTTCTCCCCGGCAGCCGAAACCAGCGCCGCCGGTGCGCGCTCGCACAAACCCAGGCAGGGACTTCGCAGCCAGGTGGCGCGGCCGTCTACGCCCGGCGATCGCGCCGGGCCGTGGGTGCGCTCCAGTCCCTCACACAACGCGGCGGCTCCGCGGGTCCGGCAGGAAATGTCATCGCAGACGTGCACCACTTTTGGAGGCCGCGGCGTGAGCGAGAACAACCCGTAGAAATCTGCCACCCCGAAAGCGTCCGCCGGAGGAACCTCAAGGCGCTGGCAAGCATAGTTGAGGGCGCCCGCGCTGATCCAACCGATCCGTGATTGGATGGAATGCAAGACCGGCAAGAGCAGGTGACGGGCCGTCTCCTTGGATGATGCAAGTGCCTGGTCAATCGCCGATCTTTCCTCCGTGGTGGGTTCGGCGGAGGTGAAGTGAAGGTCCAATTAGGTTTCCGTTGCTGATTATGTGGACTTGACTGCTTCCCGTGCGGGCGTGGCCGCGGCCTGCGGCGTGGCGTCCAGCTTGGCATCCAGGTTAGCATCTAGCTTGGCATCTAGTTTGTCGATGCGAATCGCGGTGGCCTTGAACTCCGAGGTTCCGGACTTCGGGTCCACCGCATCCAAGGTCAATTCGTTCGTGGCCACTTCATCGGGGAAGTGCAGCGTCATGAACGCCAGGCCGGGGCGCAAGCCGGCATCAAACCGAACCGGCGCCACCACCGATCCGCGCCGCGAGCTGATCCGCACTTTCTCACCTTCGGAAACGCCGTACCGTCGGGCATCTTCCGCAGACAGATCGAGCGTCTCACCCCGGCGCAGCGGAGAGGCATAGTGGGCGGTCTGAACGCCTGTGTTGTAGGAATCCAGGCGGCGGCCAGTGGTCAGCCGAATCGGGTACTGCTCATCCAGGCGATCCAGGGGCGGCTCGTATTCGACCGCGCTGAATGGCGCTCGGGGGCCCACCAATGGAGTGGCCCAGAGCCTGCCATGCAAATACAGTTCGCCGGGGTGGGACTCGTCATAGCAGGGCCACTGGATTCCACCCATTTGCTCCAGACGCGCATAGCTCATGCCCGCATGCATCGGGCTCAGACGCCGCACTTCATTCCAAATGCTCTCTGCGCTGGGCCAAATGTCCTCCGCGCTGGGCTGGCCCCACTCATGGCCCAGGCGGCGCGCCAGCTCGCACAGGATTTCCAGGTCGTCGCGGACCCCGGCAGGTGAGTCCAGGGCTCGCCGCACCCGCTGCACTCGGCGCTCGCTGCTGGTGACGGTCCCCTCCGATTCGCACCACCCCGCAGCCGCCGGCAGAACCACGTCGGCGATTTTTGCGGTGGCGCTGAGCAAGACATCCTGGACCAGCAGAAACTCCAATCCCTCAAGAAGCCGTATGGCCCGATGCTGGTCGGCTTCAGAGTTAGCAGGGTTCTCTCCAATCACGTACAGCACACTCAGCTCGTCCCGCTCCATGGCGTCAAACATTTCGTTCAAGCGCCAGCCGTGTTTGGCCGGAACCTTTACTCCCCAGGCCTGCTCGAATTTCCCGCGCAGCGCGTCATTCTCCACGTTCTGAAAGCCGGGCAGCCGGTCGGGAAGGGCGCCCATGTCGCCGCCCCCCTGCACGTTGTTCTGCCCGCGGAGCGGGTTCAACCCGGACCCGTAGCGGCCGACGTGCCCGGTGAGAAGCGCCAGATTGATCAGCGCCAGCACATTGTCCACGGCGTTGTGGTGCTCAGTGATACCCAGTGTCCAGCAGATTTGTGCCCGGCCAGCCTTCGCATAGGCATGGGCGGCTTCTCGAATCTGGGCCGCCGGCACGCGGCAAACCTGCTCGGCGTATTCCAGCGTGTAGCGTTCCACGCAAGCGCGGTACTCCTCGAAGCCGCTGGTCGCGCGCTCGATGAAGCCGCGGTTCTCCAGACCCGAAACCAAAATCTCGCGGGCCATGGCGTTGGCCAGAGCGATGTCGGCGCCGACATCCAGCCCCAACCACAGGTCCGCCCATTGCGCGGAACTGGTGCGGCGAGGATCCACCACCAACAGCTTTGCGCCCTCCCGCACACCCTTCAGCAAGTGATGGAAGAAGATGGGATGCGTGTCCCGGGCGTTGGACCCCCACAAAATGATGAGGTCGGTTTCCTCAATTTCCCGGTAGGAGCTGGTGCCCCCGCCCGCCCCAAATACTGTCGCCAGACCGACGACGCTGGGCGCGTGTCAAGTTCGGTTGCAACTGTCGATGTTGTTGCTCCCGATAACCGTCCTGGCGAACTTCTGGGCCAGGAAGTTCAGTTCGTTGGTGGTCTTGGAGCAACTGAACATCCCGAACGTCTGCGGGCCCCGCTTTTGAACCGCCGTTTGAAAGCCTTCCGCCGCTCGGTTGAGCGCCTCCTCCCAACTGGCAGGACGGAGGCTGCCGTTCTCGCGGATCAGCGGCGTCGTGAGTCTGCCGTTGCGCTGCTTTGCCATACACGCTGACTCCCGCCAGCAGTATACATCATCAGTAGTCTTTTCTCACACAAGATGAGCCTGAACGAGGAGTTTGTTTCTCACACAAGATGAGCCTGAAC